>JAYUQN010000427.1:0-4234 GCA_043756725.1 Saprospiraceae bacterium | reverse complement strand
CCTTCCTATTATTTCAAACCCAATGATTTTACCGCCACTCGCCACTTAGATTATTTGATGATGACGCAAGGCTGGCGGCGTTTCACGTGGCAAAATGTGATGGCACAACGTACGCCGCGCATTGATTACCCGCTCGAACAAGGACTGTCATTGACGGGCAAAGCTGTGCGCTACAATAAAAAAGCATCAGCGAATGTGCAAATGACGCTTTTGCTGAAACCCAAAGAAGAAAAAAATTCGCAACTTCGGATTGAGCAATGCGATTCAAGCGGGCGTTTTGCTTTTTACAATCTCGATTTTTCAGATACGTGTCAGTTTCTGGTGCAAGCGGTTAAAGAAAAAGGGGGAAGGGGTTTGGATATTACCCTTGATTCGACATCTTTGCCCACAGTCTCTAAGGCTTTTATACCTGCTACGCTTATTGCTTTCAATGCTCAAACTTTTGCCGAATTTTTGAAACGCACTGCTGAAGCCCTCGAGTTTGAACGCCAAATACGCTTGAAAGATGAGCAATTGCTCAACACGCTTGAAGTGAAAGCTAAGCGCATACAAAAAACAGACAGTCGCCGTATTTATGGCAATTCGGGCAGAAGTATCACTTTGACAGATGAAAATTGCATACGCTACCGCTCTATATTTGATGCCATTCAGATGGAAGTACCGGGCGTACAAGTAAATATGGGCACCGATGGCGAATACGTTGTTTCTGCAAGAGGCGGTACGCTCAACTTCTCAGTGGATGGTTTTGTAACCGACAACAGCTTTATCAGCAGCATCAACCCTTGTGATGTAGAAGCCATAGATGTTTTACGGGGCGCAGAGGCAGCCATATTTGGTATGCAAGGCGGCACTGCGGGTATGGTGAATGTTCTTTTGAAAACAGGTAGTTACTTGGGTGCATCACAACCTTCGCCAGGCATTGTCACAGGTCGGCGCATGGGCTATCATGTGGCGAAGGAATTTTATACCCCTCAGTATGATGTCCCAAAACCTGAACATGATTTGCCCGATTTTCGTTCTACTATTTTTTGGCAACCTTTTGTAAAAACCGATGCCACAGGTAAAGCTACCGTTTCCTTCTGGAATTCAGATGCCAAAACAACTGTGCAGGTCAATGTGGAAGGGTTTTCAAATAAAGGACGGGTTGCAGTAAGCAAGTTTGAATACACTGTGCAATAACTATATATGAAAGGCGGTAAAATCCCGATAATTTAGCAAAAAAATGATGTAGAGACGTTGCAGTGCAACGTCTCTACATAGGCAAAATACCTCAAAATGTGATGTGAAATGACGTAGAGACGTTGCACTGCAACGTCTTCGCTGCAACGTCTTCGCTGCAACGTCTTCGCTGCAACGTCTTCGCTTTTCGGGATTTTACCCCGTTTCATATATAAAATCTGACAATTGATAACTAAAAACTAAAAACTGTTATGTCTGAAACGCTTATTTTACCCAAAACCAAATCCCGTAAAAAGATTTACGCCGCTCTTTTGCCCCAAATAGAAGCCTTAGTGGGGGGTGAAACGGATTTGACGGCAAACCTTGCCAATATTGCCGCCGCTTTGCGAGAGGCTTTTGGTTTTTTTTGGGTCGGTTTTTATCTGAAAAAAGAGAACCAATTGGTATTAGGTCCCTTTCAAGGTCCGATAGCGTGTACCCGTATCCATTTCAATAGGGGCGTTTGTGGGCATTGTTATGCGACAAAACAAACGGTTATTGTGCGGGATGTAGAAGCTTTTCCCGGGCATATTGCTAGTTCTTCGGCATCAAAATCTGAAATTGTGTTACCCGCTTTTGATAAAAATGGGGATGTTTTTCTGGTTTTAGATGTAGATTCTGATAAATTGGATGATTTTTCTGAAATAGATGCTTTGTGGTTGGGTGAAATAATGAGGATTGTGGAAGGCTTGGCAAGCGGTTTAGGAAACTGATTTTTTATTTTTTTGAAAAAAAATAAAAAATCAGTTTCCTAAACCTTCGCTGCAAAGCTAAAAAAGCCCATCTAAAATATCATCCGCCACCAAATTCGGCAAAGTCACTTTCAATTCTGGATTTTCAGCCATTGCCCTCTGAATAGCCGACATAGCACCCGCATTCCGTGCCCACGAACGCCTTGCAATACCATTATTCACATCCCAAAACAGCATAGATTTTAGCCGCCTTTCCGCATCAGCCGAACCATCTAAAAGCAGCCCAAAACCGCCATTTATGACCTCACCCCAACCCACGCCGCCGCCATTGTGCAAGCTCACCCAAGTTGCGCCTCTGAACGCATCGCCGATCACATTTTGCACCGCCATATCGGCTGTATATTTCGAGCCATCGTAAATATTGGACGTTTCACGAAAAGGCGAATCTGTGCCACTTACGTCATGATGGTCACGCCCCAGCACAATGGGTGTGGAGATTTCACCCTTTGAAATTGCTGTATTAAAAGCCTTTGCAATAGCGATTCTACCCTCGGCATCGGCATATAAAATGCGGGCTTTTGAGCCGACAATGGGAATGTTTTTATCTGCTGTTTCAATCCATAACAAATTGTCTTTCAATTGATTAAGCACGTGGGCATCATAATTTTTATCTAAAGCCTCTTGAAGACACCCCCTCAGTATTTCAGCCGCTAAGGCATCTGTTTTATCCAAATCTTCCTTTTTACCCGATGTGCAAACCCAACGGAAGGGACCAAAACCATAATCAAAACACATGGGTCCCATGATGTCTTGCACATAGCTTGGATATTTATAAATGCCTTCTTTTTTATTTTTAAAAATATCAGAATCTGCTTCACTGGCTTCTTTTAAAAACGCATTGCCATAATCAAAAAAGTACATGCCACGCTCAGCAAGAGCATTGATAGCCGTGACGTGGCGGCGCAAAGTAGCCCGCACTTCGGACATGAAAAGGGTTTTGTTTTCAGCTAAAAGTTGTTTAGCTTCTTCAAATGTATAGCCTTGTGGGCAATAACCGCAATCGTCAATATTGTGCAAAGACGTTTGGTCGCTGCCAAGTTCTACGAGCACCCCCTCACCAACAAAGCGCTCCCACAAGTCCACAACGTTGCCGTGATAGACCAAAGACTTTCCAAGTCTTTGAGACTTGGAAAGTCTAATGACTTTCATGAGTTTATCTAAATCCTTGAAAATCAACTTCTTATTTATATAACCATCATTAATACGTTGATTAATGGCGTCTTCATCTACTTCTGCAATAATACCAATACAACCACATATCACAGCCGCCAAAGCCTGTGCGCCCGACATACCGCCCAAGCCCGAAGTGACAAATAACTTTCCTGCAAGCGACTCGTAACCCTTCAATCTGCCTGCGTTTAAAACCGTAATGGTAGTGCCATGCACAATGCCTTGGGGTCCGATATACATAAAACTGCCTGCGGTCATTTGCCCATATTGCGTCACGCCGAGCGCATTATATTTGTTCCAATCGTCTTTTTTAGAATAATTGGGAATCATCATACCGTTTGTAACAACAACACGCGGTGCTTCTGGATGGCTCGGAAACAAGCCCATTGGATGACCCGAATATAAGACAAGCGTTTGATTATCAGTCATTTGCGACAGGTATTGCATGGTCAAACGGTATTGCGCCCAATTTTGAAAAACAGAGCCGTTTCCACCATAAGTAATGAGTTCGTGCGGGTATTTAGCAATTGCAGGGTCGAGGTTGTTTTGAATCATCAACATGATAGCGGCTGCTTGCTTGGATTGGGCGGGATAATGTTGCAATGGACGGGCATACATCGGATAAAGGGGTCTAAAGCGGTGCATATAAATGCGCCCAAAAATGTTCAATTCTTCAGAAAATTCTTTAGCTAAAATAGGATGATGTTTAGGGTGAAAATAACGCAACGCATTGCGAATCGCTAATTTTTTTTCATCACCACTTAAAACAGCATCAATATTGCGTTTGGGTGCGTGAGAGACAATTTCTTGTATCTTTTCTTTTACTGTTGGCAATTCATCTGGAATGCCTTGCACGATGTCTATCTGAAAATCTGTCAAGGTTTTTATCTCTTGCATATCCTGTTGAAAAGATAAAAAAGCGGGCTGGATCGGGTGCGACATAGATTGGGTTTTAGGTGAAATAAGAAAGTGATTATTAAATTTGTGCACAGATTTAGGGTAAGTTTTTTGAGAAATTTTAAGAGGATTTTGATTTTTTTTGGAAAAAAAATCAAAATCCTCTTAAAATTTCTCAAAAAACTTACCCTAAATCT
>JAYUQN010000426.1:0-4236 GCA_043756725.1 Saprospiraceae bacterium | reverse complement strand
ATTTTACTTTGCCAAACCTTTTATCTTTGCTGAAATTTAGCGAATATTCGCTAAAATGAAAATTAACGTATATTTAAATTACTGATAATCAATTCGATAAATAACATAATTCTATAGTTATGACCAAAAGAATAAAAAAAGTTGCCGTCCTCGGTTCAGGTTTAATGGGGTCGGGCATTGCTTGCCACTTGGCAGGTGTCGGCTTAGAAGTCTTGATGTTGGACATCGTGCCTTTTGACCTTAAAGAAGAAGAAAAAACCAAACCCGCTGCCCGCAACCGCATCGTCAATGCGGCTTTGGACACCGCTATCAAGTCAAAACCAGCCCCGCTTTTTGACAAAGCCTTTGCCAGCCGCATCACAACGGGTAATTTTGACGATGATATGCCTAAAATTGCCGATTGCGATTGGATTATCGAGGTCGTTGTCGAGCGTTTGGATATTAAGCAGCAGGTATTTGAAAAGGTTGAAAAATACCGCAAAGCAGGCACTTTGGTGACCTCCAATACATCAGGTATCCCTATCCACATGATGGCTGAAGGTCGCTCTGAAGATTTCAGAAAAAACTTCTGCGGAACCCATTTTTTCAACCCCGTCCGCTATATGCGCTTGTTGGAAATCATTCCAACCACTGAAACTGACCCCTCAGTAATTGACTTCTTTATGCACTATGGCGATAAAACATTGGGTAAAACCACCGTTTTATGCAAAGACACACCCGCTTTCATCGCCAATCGTGTAGGCATTTACGCCATCGCTAAAATCTTTCAATTAACAACTGAAATTGGTTTACGTATTGAAGATGTCGATGCTTTGACGGGTCCCGCTTTGGGCAGACCCAACACAGGCACATTCCGCTTAGGCGATTTAGTCGGTCATGATACATCGGCAAGTGTCATAAAAGGAATAAAAAACAATTGTCCGAATGACGAACAAGCAGGGTCATTTGAAATTCCGAAATATTTACAATTTTTATTAGACAACAAATTTTTAGGCAACAAATCAGGGCAAGGTTTTTATAAAAAAACAGGTGAAAAAGATGCTAAAGGCAAGCCCGTTATTTTAGCTTTGAATCTCGATACTTTGGAATATGAGCCTTCTCAAAAATCCAAATTGCCTTCCCTCGAATTGGCTAAACAAATTGAAGAATTACCTAATCGCTTACGGGCATTGTGGAAACAAACCGATAAAGGCGGTGAGTTGATTCGCAGGTCTTTAGCAGGTTTATTTGCTTATGTTTCAAACCGTGTTCCTGAAATATCCAATACCTTATATTCCCTCGACGATGCTCTTCGCGCAGGTTTTGCATGGGATATGGGTCCCTTCCAATATTGGGAATCAATCGGTATTACAGAAGGCATCGCGGCTGCCGAAGCAGACGGTTTGACAATTGGCGATTGGGTCAGAGAAATGGTTGTGGCTGGCAATACCCATTTTTACAAATCTGAAAATGGCGTAAAAAAATACTACGATATTGCGACTAAAACGTACAAACCCATGCCGGGTGCAGACCAATTTATCATTTTAGATAATTATCGTGATAAAAAACCTGTTTTTGAAAATCCAGAAGTTGTGTTGCACGATATTGGCGATGGCGTTTTATGTTTAGAGTTTAGAAGCAAAGCTAACTCCATAGGTGAAGGCGTCCTTCGAGGTATCAATGAAAGCATTCAAATAGCCGAAGAACAAGGCTGGAAAGGTTTGGTTATCGGTAATAATGCTACTAATTTTTCAGTAGGCGCAAACTTGATGATGATTGCCATGTTGGCATATCAACAAGAATGGGATGAATTGAACATGGGCGTGGCTTATTTTCAACAAACGTCTATGCGGATTCGCTACTCGTCCATTCCTGTTGTCGTTGCCACACAAGGCTACGCTTTTGGCGGGGCTTGCGAGTTTGCGATGCACGCAGATGCGACGGTTGCAGCGGCTGAAACATACATGGGTTTGGTGGAAGTGGGCGTAGGTATCCTTCCCGCAGGTGGTGGAACGAAGGAATTTGCCGTTCGCATAAGCGATTCTTTCAGCGAAGGCGATGTACAAATTCCGACATTAATTGAGCATTTCAAAACCATTGCCACGGCTGCCGTAGCCACATCTGCCCACGAAGCCTTTAACCCGGGTTTTGGATATTTGCAACATGAAAAAGACATGATTGTCTTGAATAAAGACCGCAACATAGCCGAAGCCAAGAAAAAAGTGCTCCAATTAGCGGATAATTATGTTCCAAAACAACCGCGTAAAGACGTCACCGTTTTAGGACGCACAGGTTTATCTGCGCTTTATGTCGCCGCCCATTCCCTACAATTAGGCAATTACGCCAGCGAGCATGATATAAAAATTGCTAAAAAAATAGCTTGGGTGCTTTCTGGTGGTGACCTTACGGGCGCGCAAAAAGTAAGCGAACAATATCTTTTAGACATTGAGCGTGAAGCTATGTTGAGCCTTTGCGGTGAGCAAAAAACGCTTGAACGGGTACAGTATATGTTGACTAATAATAAGCCTTTGCGGAATTGATAGAAATATTGCATTAAAATATAAAAAATACTGAGGGGGCATCCATTTGCTCTTCTCAGTATTTTTTTTTACTTTTGTTTCCTACATTTGCGGATTAAATAATTTGTTATGGATAATCAAAAATTATTAGACTTAGAAAATAAATTTATTCTTCTTAAAAATTACGGAAAATCTTTTGATGAAGCAAAAGAAATGCTTCCTTCTGTGGATAGCAAATTGTTACGGCAATGGGATAATGCTTATGAAAATGAGATACAACGCTTGAAAAAAGATGGGTTAGAAGGTGTAGCTTCCATTACGATGAAAAACGGAAACGGGAAATATTTATATAATAATTCGTTTAATTTTCAGATTCGGCAATTAGATAAAATTCGTTTAGAGATGAGAAGTACCATTTTAGCTAAACCTGAATTAGAAAAAAAGAAGAAAGAACACTTAGAAGTTTTCGATAAATACTTCCAAGATATTGAATTAACCTATGAGTTAGTTGATGAAAATTTAGGCTCATTTAGAACACCTTGTTCATATAAGTTAAATGTCGATAACATTAATAGTGTCGAGTTAACAAAAAAAGCCGAAGAAGCAATTAGTTTTTATTGTAACCATTTTTTAAAAATTGAAATATTTTTAGAAAAGCTTAACCTCATCAAAGAAGAAAGTGAATTGTGGTATATTTCATTCGAAAATATCTTACCTTTTGCAATAAAACAGTTGAAAGTTAAAAATTTTCAAAGTATCCAAGATGTTTCAATAGACAATCTAAATACCGATGCACAATGGATTTTTTTAACAGGTGAAAATAGTAAAGGAAAATCAACAATATTACAAGCAATAGCCCTGTCATTAACAGGTGAAACAGAAATAGTCTCGAAAAAAGATGAAAATTTTGCTATTGAATATAAAGATTTAAATGATAATAAAATACTTAATTTTTGGGATAAAAGGCATTTTAAACCTTTTCAACACTTAGCTTGTTACGGTCCCTCCCGCTTATTACTCCAAACAGACCGCAGCCAAAATGAAGTAGATGAAAAATCAAGTACAACCTATCATCTTTTTAACCCGGATGGTATTTTATTGAATATTGAATTTGAATTATTTAAGTGGTATTATAAAAAAGACAGGCGTTTTCAAACGGTTGTAGAGATTTTAAAAAAAATGATACCCACCATTCAAGATATTGGATTGGATGAAAAGAATGATAAAATCTTTTATATTGAAAAAGAAGGTCTTGAAAGATTGAGTTTCAATGAATTGGCTTCGGGTTATCGCTCGTTGATTGCTATGATTGGTGATATGATGATTCGATTATTTAAAACACAACCAACAGTTAAAAATCCAAGCGATTTAGCGGGTATCGTTTTGATAGACGAACTTGATTTGCATTGGCATCCCAAATGGCAACGCCGTTTGCCTACGCTTTTGTCTGAAATATTCCCAAAGGTTCAATTTATAGCTTCTACTCACAGTGAAATTCCTCTTTTAGGCGCACCACAATATTCTATTTTTCTGAAAGTTACTCGAACTTTGGTAGAGGGCATTAAAGTAGAAAAAATAGATATTGATTTGAGTAATTTATTACCCAATCACGTCCTAACATCCGCTCTATTTGATATGGATTTAGATGAAATTTCAGCGGAAACACATCAAAATAAATCCGCTTTAAAAACAGAAGATACGATGAGTGAAATCCTTGAAAATAAAGACATTGATGAAC
>JAYUQN010000425.1:0-4243 GCA_043756725.1 Saprospiraceae bacterium | reverse complement strand
TGTAGAAGTTGTTTGGAAAAAAGGGGCGATTTTGTCCATAAAAACCGATAAAAACGACCCCAAAAGCCTCTGCCGCATTTTAATGAAAGAAGACGATGCCGAATCCAAAGACGGCTTGCGCCAAATCATATTTGAAGTCATGGGCGACCCTGCCTCACACCGCAAACACGCCTTGCAACGGGTGCGTGAGGAAGTAGAATCTCTGCACAAACGCTGGTTTCGCAGCATAAAAGCCGATGAAATGGTGCCTTGTTGCTGTACAGAATGTCGCCAAAGTGCAAAACCAGAACTCTATAAATTGGAAAAACTCTTGAAATTGCGAGAAAAAAGGGCTGAAACCGTCTGTTATTCTTCGGGCGAGGATATTTCCATTTTTCAGCTCTTAGAAGGTGTTTATGAAGAAAGTGAAATTAAAAATATGGGTTCGAGAGATGGGTTTCGACGTTATTAGGCAAGCGGTTTAGGAAACGGTTTTTATTTTTTTTCAAAAAAAATAAAAACCGTTTCCTAAACCACCGTACCCCTCAGTATTTTCACCCTAAAAATTGCAAAAAGCCCAAACAATTCCTATATTTGTAAAAAAAATTGAAGAATGACAAAATTACCCGTTCCATCAAAATTAACAAGCCTTCAATTAGAGCTTTTGAAGATTTATACTTACAGCCCTTCCGAAGAAGAATTGCTGGAGATAAAAGAGCTTTTAGCGCGTTATTTTTCAAATAAATTGGTTAAAAATATGGGGCAATGGGCTTTAGCGAATAACATTTCAGATGATGATTTAGATAAATGGTTGGAAGATGAAAACCAATAATCTAAGGGTCATTTTAGACACCAATGTTTTTATGGTGTCTATATTGCCCCACCATAAATATTTTTGGATTTATCAGTATTTGCGTGAAAAACGCTATGATTTATTGATTTCAAACGAAATATTGTCTGAATACTATGAAAAACTGACAGAGAAATATGGCTTAGAAAATACAAATACTGCCATTGAAGTTTTATTAACCTCTTCAAATGTCCATCTTATTTCACCGACCTACCGTTTCACTTTGATAAAAGACGACCCTGATGATGATAAATTTGTAGATTGTGCAGTGGCAGGAAATGCGGATTTTATCGTTACACACGATAAACATTTTGACATACTCAAAATAGTTCCTTTTCCAAAAGTCAAGGTTATTAAAATACCAGAGTTCAAAGAAATATTGGATAATTTAGGTTTAGTGCAAGCCATTTACTAAATCTGTTTCAAGCATCTCCTCAGTATTATCATGTTTTGGCTATAATTAAGGCATATTTACGATTTACATGCAACCCTTCTCATATTAAAATCTCTATGAAATTAATTTTTTTTTATTCAAATTTTTGTCATAAGTTCAAAATCATAAATCAAAATCTTACTTTTGTGCGTTTCTAATCAATATCACTAAATAAATAGTAAAAAATGACGATGCGTTTAAAATTATTTGCCGCTTTCATGGCGGTTGCTACTACCGTTTTAGCTCAAACTAAAGCGCCTGACAATTGGTTTAACCTCGATGCGCAAGCGGATGGAACAAATGGGGTCAGTACTGAAAAAGTTTATAAAGAAATTTTAAAAGGTAAAAAAGGCAGGACGGTTGTTGTCGCAGTTATAGATGGTGGCGTGGATGCTGAACATGAAGATTTGAAAGACATTATGTGGGTCAACCAACGTGAAATTCCTAACAATGGTAAAGATGATGATAACAATGGTTATATAGATGATATTAACGGCTGGAATTTTTTGGGTGGTAAAGACGGACGAAGTGTCAATCACGAATCCCTAGAAATCACCCGTGTGTATGGTAAAATGAAAGCAAAATACGACAGTGCTGACCCTGCTAAATTGTCTAAAAAAGATAAAGCTGAGTATGACCGTTATTTGGCTATTAAAAAAGAGGTTGAAACCAATTTGCAAGAAGCCAATGAAGCGCTCAAAGAATATGAGGAAAACAAATCAATGAGCGCCAGTGCTTTTGAAGCTGTTGAAAAAGTGTTGGGTAATAAACCTTTTACCAAACAGAATATAGAAGCTATTAATGCAGGCACCAATCGCGATTTGATGGTCGCTAAAAATATTCTTATGCGTTGTCTTACTTCTGGCAGCACAAGCCTAAAATCAGCAAATGAGTTTTGGATGGAAGGTTTAGATGAGGCTATTGAATATTATTCAGCTAAAGTAAAATATCAATACAACCCCGATTATAACCCTCGGGCAGATATTGTTAAAGATGATTATAACAATTCTTATGACCGCAATTATGGCAACAACGACGTGAAAGGACCCGATGCTTTTCACGGTACGCACGTAGCAGGTATCATAGGAGCCATTCGCAACAATGGAAAAGGCATAGACGGGGTGGCTGATAACGTCCGCATTATGGGCGTTCGCTGTGTTCCTGATGGTGACGAACGCGATAAAGACGTCGCCAACGCTATAATTTATGCAGTGGACAATGGTGCACAAGTCATTAACATGAGCTTTGGTAAAAGCTATTCATGGGATAAAGAAGCGGTGGACAGAGCCGTAAAATATGCCATGTCTAAAGATGTGTTACTGGTTCATGCTGCTGGTAACGATGGTAAAAACAATGATACAGGGCATAACAATTTTCCAACTGCCCGTTTTGACAAAGCAGGTTGGTTTAGCCCTAAAAAAGCTAAAAATTGGATTGAAGTAGGGGCATTATCTTGGAAAAAGGGAGATGAAGCGGCTGCAACTTTTTCTAATTATGGCGCACAAAACGTGGATGTTTTTGCTCCGGGTGTTGATATTTATTCTACAACGCCTGATGGAAAATATAAAAACGCTTCTGGAACATCTATGGCTTCACCCGTTACGGCGGGCGTGGCTGCCATGATTCGTTCCTATTTTCCAGAACTTACTGCCGAGCAGGTAAAAGAATGTATTGAAAAATCTGTCGTTCCACAAAATACAAAAGTGAATAAGCCGGGTAGCGAGGAAGAAAAAGTTTCTTTCAATCAATTGTGCCGCACGGGCGGAACCGTCAATGCGTTCAAAGCTGTACAGTTAGCCAGTACCATGAAAGGTAAAAAGAAAGTAGCATCAAGAGCATAAGTTCTTGATTTTCAATTAAAATAGGGCAGGGGGATAATTTTGATTTTCAAAATTATCCCCCTTCTTGTATGTTTGCCCTATTATATCAGTATATGGTATTTTATCAAAAAATAAATTGATTTTCAATAATATACAAATAAATAAAAATAAAACTATAATTATTTGAATTGCCTTTTGTCCATTGTCCCTTGCTCTTTATCCATTGCCCTTTGTGTTAACGATTTCCAAACAAGGCAATAAAATTATTATTTGTCAATATAATTTTTGTATATTTGAATGTCCTTAACCAAACACTACAAACGTGCCTACCTAAAATATTCCTAAAACCGAACATACTGAGTTAAGGTTAATCACTGTATAATCCTTTAACCAAAGCTATAAACCATGAACAATTATTACTTCTACTACATACTATTCATCTTTTTATTTCCCGATTTATCGCTGAAGGCACAGGGTATCGTCAGTATAGATTCTTGTAAAATACCATCTGTTATCACACCGAATGACGATGGGCTGCACGACGAATTTAAGATCCCATGTTTAGCTGACGATAACCCTGACAGCGAATTGGCTATTCTAAACGAATGGGGCGACCGCGTTTTCTTCGCTTTGCCCTATAAAAATGATTGGCGCGGGAATTACAAAAACCAACCCTTACCAGATGGAACCTACTTTTATGTTTTCAGACGCAATAAAATTGCTCAGCCTCAAAAAGGTTACATAACTGTTTTTAGATGACAATGGGTAATAGGTAATGAGTAATAAATGCTTAACTATACTTTTGAACGGCAGGTTTTGTGCAAATAGTAAAAAAACAAAAATGGATTTTAAATTTTTTTTTTTGCAAAAAAAAAAATTTAAAACCGCCCCCTTTTTTCGGCGACCCAGCCGTTTTGCATTTGCACTAAACCTACCGTTTAAAAGTATAACTGTGATTACCCATTACTCATAACCCATTACTCATAACCTATTATCCATTACCCATTACTAATTTCAAGCACCATGAATATCATAAAGAACATACTTACCAATTGTAGCGGCGAATGTATTCGCCAAATATATTGTCGGCAAATACATTCGCCGTTGCGATATGCAAAAGCCTTTTTTATCCTCTTTTTTTCCTTTTTTACTGAGGGGGTA
>JAYUQN010000424.1:0-4243 GCA_043756725.1 Saprospiraceae bacterium | reverse complement strand
TTTCTTTTTTATTAAAAAATGAAATTTTTTAATAAAAAAGAAAAACAAATCGCCTCCTTCTTCCTGCGTGTGGGTATGTTATTTTTTACGCAATCCCTTAATTACAATTGTTGAAATTATAAATATGTTTTAAGGAGTTGCGTTGTCTCTGAAATTCCTATACATTTGCGTCACTTTTTAACAAAATTGTATTTTTTAATTAAAAATCATAATAACATGTCTATTCAAGCTAAATATCAATCTGTTTTAAACCTCGGTCAACAACTGGGTACTCAAGATGGTTCTGTCAAAGAAGAAAATGGCGTTTTGACCGTTACAGGCACTGTGCAAACGGCGTATGAAAAAAACTTATTGTGGGACCAAATCAAAGAAGTCGGTGGGGATACGCCTGCTGACATCATCGCCGATATTCGTGTTGCTAACAACAATTACTATGCGCAATATACTGTCAAAAGTGGTGACACTTTAGGTAAAATTGCAAAACATTTTTATGGCGAGCCAAAAAAATATTCTCAGATTTTTCATGCCAATTCAGGTATTCTTGACCATCCCGATAAAATTGAAGTGGGGCAGGTTTTGACTATTCCTTTTGAGCAGTGATGTGGAACAGTTGAAAAACAAAAGCGATGGTGCATTATGCGCCATCGCTTTTTCATTTTTCATGCTTTTTTGTAGCTCTTAAACCTTTTTTATGCTAAAATATAGAGACGCTGATATTTCAATTTGGTAACATTTTTATTTTCAAAAAAAATACCTTAAATATTTCACCATCAATTGTGCCGCTTTTTCACTCGCTCCTGCATTGCCTAAGACCCCCCTCAGTATTTCATAGTCTTTTTTTATAATCTTTTTATTTTCAATAGCTTGCGCTAATTCACGCTTCAAATTTTCTGTATTTAAATCGTTCTGAATTAACTCTTTGACAATTATTTTATCGGCTATCAAATTGACGAGTGAAATATATTTCACCGTCACCACCCGTTTTGCAATTTGATAAGAAAGATTAGAGCCTTTATAACACACCACTTGTGGAACGCCAAACAAAGCCGTTTCGAGGGTGGAAGTACCTGATTTCACTAAAGCAGCAGTAGCTATTTTAAGCAGATTGTACGTGTCGTTTTGAACTATTTTTACCTTAAAATCTATTGAAACACACCCCTCAGTATAAAGGGCTTTTTTTACAATATTTTCATAAAAATCCAAAGGTTGAGAACTCGCTGCGGCTATAACAAATTGATAATCAGGGAAATAAGGAACGACAGAGAGCATAAGCGGCAGCATGATTTCAATCTCTTGCTTGCGGCTGCCAGGCAATAAAGCGATTGTAGCGGCGAATTTATTCGCCGATGTGCGTTCAGCGAATGAATTCGCCGCTAAAGGTTGAATTACATCTAAAAGCGGATGCCCGACATATTCCACGTCGTAATCATACTTTTTATAAAAATCTTTTTCAAACGGTAAAATGCAAAACATGCGGTCAATTGTGGCTTTTATGCCATGCACCCGCGACGTATGCCACGCCCAAATCTGTGGAGAAATGTAGTAAAATGTCTTAAAACCTTGCTTTTTAGCCCATTTGGCTATGCGCAGATTGAAGCCCGGATAGTCAATAAAAAGCACGACATCGGGCTGAAAGGCGAGAATATCTTTTTTACAAAAAGCTATATTGCGCAATATGGTTTTCAGATTTTTCACCACTTCTAAAAACCCCATAAACGCTAAATCTCGATAATGTTTGCGAATGTCAGCACCTGCTGCTTGCATCATATCACCGCCCCAAGCTTTAATATCTGCTTCTTTATCTTCTAATTTTAAGGCTTTTATAAGGTTCGACCCATGCAAATCGCCCGAGGCTTCCCCTGCTATGATGTAGTATTTCATATATATAGTTGTAAGTTGTAAGTTTTCAGTTTTCAGTTGTTAGTTGCCAAAACTTACAACTTACAACTTACAACTGAAAACTTACAACTATTTCACCTTTTTCTATCCATTTTCGCCCAATTCAGCAATTCCCAATCGTAATATTCGAGGTTGTGAAACCGCTTTTTATATTCATACATCGAGTTTTCGTAATAAGCATGACCGGGGTAGTGGTAATATTTTTTATTTTTCAAACCTTGCGCTATTTCACACATCATGGTATAAGTGCCCAAGCTGCGTTTAAGTTCATTGGGGTCATAAAAAGCGAGGGTACTGTATTGTAGATGGGGGGTAATATCAAAAAAACTGCAAGCCACGAGCTTATCTTTTTTATAAAGGCACACTTCATAAGTTGGAAACGGCAAATCTGTGCCTGAAACCCAAGTGAAAATAGTGCTATATCTGTTGAAACGCTCCAAATACCAGTCATCGAAAAGGCGAAATTTTTCATCATCTAATTTACTGGGGCGGAAAACGTGTGTTAAATCAGCGTTGTGTTTTTGGATAATTTGTTGGCTGTTGGAGAATTGAAAATCTGGACTCAACCGATAGCGCAAAGGCATAAGTTGGGTTAAAGACGACCAGTCATCGAATATATTAAAATTATCATACCTTCTGTGAAAAAAATGTGTGCCAATGCGATCCCAACCCGCTGAGAGCAAGAGTTCCCAGTCGGTTAATGGCATTTCTGCTTGGTCTATATATTTGTTTATGTTGTTGAACATGTTTTTAAAATGGGTTGCGAATAAATTCGCAACTACAGGGGAAACCATAATCGGGTTTCCCAATCGTAAAATTCTGTATTTTGAAACCTCTTTTTATAGTCGTAAAAGGATGGTGTATCGTAAGCGTAGCCGGGGTAGTAAAATTTTTTCTTTTTTGCTTGTGCGTATAACAGTTCTAAAAGCATGGTGTAAATTCCCAAACTGCGTTTCGATTCTTCTATATCAAACATGGCATAAGTGCTTGATAATGAACGTGGTGTAATGTCCATAAAACTACAAGCGATGAGTTTATCGTCTTTATAAACCCGCAATTCCCATGTTTTAAAAGGACGCTTTATGTCTTGTGAAATAAAATCCCAGATAGACAAAGGGCGATTGTGTTTGAAACGGACACTGTGTTTAAAGAAAAGTGCGTGTTTTTCATCGTCTATACTGTCCGATCCGAAGGGATTCCTTTGGAAAGGGACTCCTACGGAGAGGGGGTGTATTTCATGCCGCAAATCCTGATTTTTATTGAAAATTTTACGCTGACTCTTTGTAAACGCCAATCCTTTCAAGCGATATCTCAAAGGCAGCACGGTGCGCAATGTGTCATTTTCATCAAAATCTTGGCTGTTTCTAAAGATCATTTTTCCATTATGCCGCCACCCTTCAGCCAGCATTTCATCCCATTTTTTCAAAGTGAGACTTTCAGCAACAAACATCTCGTGCACGGTGTTTGCGGGTTGTTGAAAAAAGAAAATTATATCATCCATCAATACATGAGTAATAGGTAATAGGTAATGGGTAATGGGTAATGGGTAATGGGTAATGGGTAATGGGTAATGAGTAATGGGTAATGAGTAATGGGTAATGGGTAATGAGTAATGAGTAATGGGTAATGGGTAATGGGTAATGAGTAATAGGTAATGGGTAATGAGTAATAGGTAATGGGTAATAGGTAATGGGATGCTTATAAAAATTACCCATTACTCATTACCCATTACTCATTACTCATTACTCATTACCCATTACTCATTACCCATTACTCATTACTCATTACTCATTACTCATTATCCATTACCCATTACCCATTACTCATTATCCATTACCCATTACTCATTACCCATTACCCATTACTCATTACCCATTACTCATATTTTTACCATTCGTTATATATCTCTTCGCCAAAATAAACGAGCCAGACGGCACATAAGCCGACGGTGGCTAAAACAGTGCCCCGCACAGATTCATTGGCTCGATTGTTTTTGAAAAAGCGCATGACTATCATATTGAAACACAGGCTTATTAGGGCGAGTGTTCGCAACTTAAAAGACCATCCTCCCATGTTTACGATGCTGGATAGTATGCCAAAAATAATCAAAGGCACTAAAATGCCCAAGCCGATGCCGATATTTAAGTTGTTTTTTTTCAACATTTTTTTCAATATTTTTAATGAATAAGCTCAGATTTACTAAATTTTTCAAATTTAGTAAATCTATACCCCCCTCCCGACTTTCTCGGGATGTTCCATAAGTAATTTAGGGTTTTTCACCCAATTTATGTTTTTTCAATTCTTTAATCCCTGCATAATTTGTCAAATCATGAAACGACGGAAC
>JAYUQN010000423.1:0-4245 GCA_043756725.1 Saprospiraceae bacterium | reverse complement strand
ATATTTTCAAGTATGGTATTAGTTGTAAACCGCTTAATCCAGATGGTTCATCTCCTTGTGCCAATGAACAAGTTGCGCTTTACAATAGAGTAGTGGGCATGGTGCGTTTTTTTTTCACGAGTTTTGATAGTTGGTATATCGGGTAGAAAATTGGCTGAAGATATTGAAACCGAACAGATTAAAGCTTTTTTTGAAAAGTATGGGCATAATCCACCTGGTAATTTATAAAACTATGAAAACCTTTTTTGCTCTTTTTTTTAATCTAATCATTTCATATTCAACTACTTACGCCCAATTCAACATCACCACCTTCGGTGCAATCCCCGATGCTAAAACCCTCAACACCCAAGCCATCCAACAAGCCATAGACAAATGCACAGCGCAGGGTGGGGGAGTCGTCCTCATTCCCAAAGGCACGTTTTTAACAGGTACAATTGTGCTAAAAACGGGCGTAAATCTGCATTTTACTGAGGGGGGTATTTTACTTGGCAGCAGCAAGCGTGAGGACTATGAAAAAAACGATTGGTACGCTTTGATACTTGCAAAAGGTCAAAAAAACATAGCTATTACAGGTAAGGGCATTATTGACGGGCAAGGCAAGGATTTAGCCGCTGATGTCGAGCGTATGCGCCAAGCGGGTTTGATTAAAAACGTGAAACCCCACAACCGACCCGATGAAAACCACCGTCCTCAAATTATTGAAATGACCGATTGTGACAACGTCCGCATCGAAGGCGTGACCCTAAAAAATGCCGCCTGCTGGGTGCAAACTTACCACAATTGTACACACCTAAAAATTCATAAAATACGAGTAGAAAGTACCGCTTATTGGAACAATGATGGGATAGATATAGTAGATTGTCGTCATGTGAAAATAACGGATTGCTATATCAACTCCGCGGATGATGGTATATGTTTGAAATCACACGATGCGAAGTTGTATTGTGAAGATATAGAAATTGCACGCTGCACCGTTCGGTCAAGTGCGAGTGCTTTTAAGTTAGGGACGATGTCTTACGGTGGTTTCAAAAAAATTAGGGTGAAAAACCTTTATGTTTACGACACTTATCGTTCAGCAATTGCCCTTGAATGTGTAGATGGCGGTTTTATAGAAGATGTGAAAATTAAAAATATCATCGCTAAAAACACAGGTAATGCGCTTTTCATTCGCATTGGGCATCGGATGCAAAGTCGTCCAATTGGGCGAGTAAACAATATTTCAATTAAAAATCTGAAAGCCGATATTCCCAAAGAAAAGCCTGATAAAGGCTATGATATGGAAGGACCTCGGGCAGATAGTGCGTCAAATCTCCTCCCCAGTTCCATTGTAGGTTTGCCCCATAATCGGATTAAAAATGTATTTTTAAAGAACATAGACATCACTTATGACGGTGGTTCCAGTAAAGATACGGCTTATATGCCTTTAGAATCTATGTCAAAAGTACCTGAACATGCTAAAGAATACCCCGAATTTTCGATGTTTGGCGAACTACCTGCATGGGCATTTTATCTCCGTCATACTGAGGGGGTGCATTTTAAAAATGTGAAACTGACTTTGAAAGAACCTGATTATCGTCCTGCGATTGTGGCAGAGGATGCGGTGTTTTTTACGTTGAAAAAGATGCGCATTTCGGAGGGTGGGGGAGAGCCGAAGGTATATATTCAAGGTGTAAAAAATTGATTTTATGATTTAAACAATTTTTGATATATATTATATTCAATACATGCAATCGAATGACAATCCTTTTGATGGCATTAAAAAGTACGCATAAATTTCGTTTTAAAATATTAAAGAAAGAATTATCTTTTTGAATCACATCTTAATATTTAAAATAGTGTAATTTTGTAAAAAATTATCGTATGCCTAAAAGAGACAATTTTCATGAAACGGTAAAAATTGCCTTAGAAAAAGAAATGTGGCATATTACCAATGATCCACTTTTTGTTCCCACTAAAGGAGGGACTAACTTTTTTATTGATTTAGGAGCTGAACGTATTATTGGAGCTGAAAAAGATGGTGAAAATATTGCTGTAGAAATTAAAAGTTTTAGCGGAAACAGCCCGATGTATTCTTTTTATGAGATATTAGGACAGTTTTTGGTATATAAACTGGCTTTAAGAGAACAAATCCAAGCATGGGATTTATTTATTGCTATATCTGACAAAGGCTTTAAAAAACTGGATGATTCGCCAATTTTCAATAAAGCCATGCAAGAATATAAACTGAAATTTGTCATTATTAATCCAATTTCAAAAACTGTTGTAGAATGGAAAAACTAAAAAAATATCAAAAAGCTTTGCTTCAAATTCTTGATTATTATGCGGGTATTAAATCCCCTTTTATGCCCGATGTGGAAAATAAAGTAATTGTAGATATTAAAAATCATCATTATCAATTGCAACGTATTGGGTGGTATCAAGACCGTCATGTCCACTATACCGTTTTTCATTTTGAAATACGCCA
Source organism: Saprospiraceae bacterium (assembly GCA_043756725.1). Lineage (GTDB taxonomy): Bacteria > Bacteroidota > Bacteroidia > Chitinophagales > Saprospiraceae > JAAFJT01. Next base: position 1,781 of record JAYUQN010000423.1, on the reverse strand, counting down.
CAATAAAGTGTGGGTACACGAAAACCGAACCGATGTTAATATTGACGCTGAATTGATTGAGGCAGGTATTACACCCAAAGATATAGTATCAGGATTAGACCACCCCAGCTTGACGGCGATGACTCAATCAGCTGCTGCTTAATTTTTATGCTTGCTGCTAATCTATGAAAAACAAACAATTTTATCTTTTTCGATTCTTTAAAATCCTTTTAAGTATTATCCTCGTCGGTATTCTTTTGACCTATTTTTTATTAAAAGAAAAGCCCTACAATGCGAAACACCCACCCACACAAGGCAATACCGTCACCATTTTTTTAATAGATGGCTTATCAAAAAGCATTTTTAAAGAACAATTGGCGGCAGGAAAATTGCCGAATTTGCAGAAACTGATAGAAAAATCTACTTACATTGAGCATGGCATTGGCGCATTTCCAAGCATGACGGGCTATGCTTTTTATCCGTTTTTGACGGGTGTGGATGCTACAAAAAGCGGTATTTTGGGTTTAAGATGGTTTGATAGAAGTCGGGATGCAGGCAATTTGCGGCATTATGTCGGGCGGACCAATATTCAGATGAATAAAGACATTCATCCCATACCTAAAACGCTTTTTGAAAAATATGACGCCTACTATACAGCGTCCATTAATACCTATATGAACAGAGGTGTGCATCATGCTGAAATGACAGGTTGGGCACATACAACGTCTAAATATCAACAACAAAGCGTGTTTAAAGGCTTGCGACAAATCCCTTTTATGGGTGAAACCCTTTCAAAAGACCATTTTCAACACGAGACTTTGGTGATGGATAAAACGCTTCAACAGTTGGCTAAAAACCCGAAAGTGCAATGGATTACTTTTCCTTCGCCCGATGCCAGCAACCATGTGTTGGGTACAACGGCAGAATATTACCAACTTTTGATGCATATTGATAGCTTAATCGGCGTTTTTATAGCGCAAGTATCTCGATTAGGTCAAGCCCATAGCCGCATGATAGCGGTTGTGACCGACCACGGCATTTCAGATGTGTCAAAAAATTTGAATATACCCACTGAATTGAACAAGCACTTCGGCATTGACTTAATCAGAGGTGAAGCCACGCATCTTTATACCGACAAGTTGACTGAAAAATTGACCAATTTTATAAACAAACAAGGCTATTTTGTTATAAATGGCAACTTATCAGCCTATATTTATTTGCGCGATACAGGTGAAAAACCGACCCCTCCCTATTGGCGAAACCGACAACCTTTTGAAACACTTGAACAGTATCCGTGCACTGTTTTAGGTAAAAAAACAACGATTCATTTGCCTCAAACCCTTGCAACAATGGAAGGCGTTGAGTTAGTCGCTTGCAGAAAAAACGATTCAACGGTCACCTTGTTTAGTGCAAAAGGCACAGGTAACATTGTTTTTAACAAGCACTATGGCTACAAATATAGTGTCATAAATGAAGACCCTTTAACGTATGAGAAGGACAGTCTTTTAAATAAAATGATTCAAAAAGGCTATTTTTCAGCGAATCAATGGTTAGAAGCGAGTTTAGAAACTGCCTATCCCGATGCCATTTTCAGACTCTATCAATTGATGCTGGCAGAGAAAGTGGGCGACCTTTTGATAACCAGTAAAACAGGCTATGATTTGGCAGCGGATTATGAAATATTTGTGAAAAACTACAAAGGTGGTCATGGTGGCTTGCGGGGTGAAATGTTGGATGTGCCATATATTTTATATAATCCTAAAGCTTTGGGTAGGCGTGTGCCTTACATGAGAGCAGAAGAT
>JAYUQN010000422.1:0-4253 GCA_043756725.1 Saprospiraceae bacterium | reverse complement strand
AATTTTCAGCACTGGCAACGAGCATTTCATCTACCCTATCCACGCCAATCACCGCCCCTTTTCTGCGGCTGAAATAAGCGAATTGTAACAGTTCCATACCGCCGCCAACGCCGACATACAAAACCGTTGGGCTGTTCACAAGGTCACGTGGATTGACCGTTGAGCCACAACCGTAGTTCATTTGTTGCATAATTTTAGGCATATCGAGGTTCGGCAGTTGCCAAACGGGTGTTGTGGTGCAGCATAAGCCAATATTGGGCGTTAGAGCGGCGTCTTTGTAAAAGTCGGCGGTTGTTTCTAAATAGGTATCTTGTAGCATAAAAAAATTATATTTTAAAATTTTAGATAATGCAAAGAGATATAGAGTTTCGCTCCTTAGCGAACCCATAAAAAACGTAGCTTCGGATTTATCCGAACCCGTTTAAACGTAGCTTCGGATTTATCCGAACCCGTTTAAACGTAGCTTCGGATTTATCCGAACCCGTTTAAACGGCTTTAGCCGTTGTCGAAATGTTGAAAATACTGAGGGGGTAAAAACGGCTAAAGCCGTTTAAACGGGTTCGCGTAAACGCGAAGCTACGGGTTCGGATAAATCCGAAGCTACGGCGCACGAAGTGATTGAGCGGCTAAAAACAAAGGATTCGGCATCGAACAACCGAAAGAAAAAGAGATTGGAAAAGTATCTTTTAGTATCGCTGAAAACAGTTTTTTCAATCGAAAAGCGACGGTTTCAAGGATTTTAATAAAATCAATAGGCGTATCAAAATCGGCTTTTTTTTCTAAAAATAACGGTGAAATGCCCAATTTTTCAGCAGCACTGGTCAATTCTTTAAAAACATTTTCACTCTGCCAGGTTATTTTTGAAAAATCTAATAGATGAAATATATCCCGTTGTAAGCCTAAAATATAGACGCCGCCATCAAGAGTTTCACCCAATACAAGAGGTGTTTCAGTCAATTTAGCAGCCGTGAAAGTGAGATTTTTAGGTGATAAATCCAAGCAATCATTACCGATAGCAATGACTGACTCAAAGCCATTACTGAAAATATCATTAAAAGCATTGGATAAGCGTTCGCCAAAACTATTGCCCCGTTGTTGTTTTTCAGAGACATAAAAAACGGGTAAGCCAGTTGCCAAAGCCGTTTTTCGGGCTTGTTGAATCGCTATGCCTGCTACGCGTTCAGCTTTGTTTTTACCTAAAACCAAAGGTTTAGCTTGAGCTTCTGCATAAGCGGTTCGAGAAAAGAGCAATATGGCGACTGATTTATTCAAGGTATTTGAGCAATTTATTTTATTTATATACGAAAAGGGAATGATATTTGGTTTTACCCCCCCTCAGTATTTGAGCAAATTAAAGGACTTTTTATCACAATCTTATCACACTTTTAACACAAATCTGTCATAATTATAAAATTTTACAAAAATAGCCCTTCACTATTGAGCCGTTTTCTCTTAAAAGTTGTTTCTTTGATGTGGCGTGACATAAATTTCACGGCTATTACTATTATGCTTTACGACAATCATGGACGCATCATCAACTACGTGCGATTGGCTGTAACCGACCGTTGCAACTTGCGATGCTTTTACTGTATGCCCGAAGAAGGTATTAAGTTTTTGCATAAAACCGCTATTTTATCCTATGAGGAAATGGTGCGATTGGTCACCGTTTTGTCTGAAATGGGTATTGAAAAAGTGCGTTTAACGGGTGGCGAACCATTTGTTAGACGGGATATTATGGATTTCATCAAAAGCATAGCGGCTTTGGATAAAATTAAAAAAATCGCTTTGACCACTAACGGTACTTTAACAGCGCCCCACGTTAAAGAGTTTAAAAACCTAAAAATATCGTCAGTCAATTTAAGTTTAGACAGCCTCGATTCCAAGCGGTTTTTTGAAGTGACAAGGCGCGATGAGTTTAAAAACGTCATGCACACGCTTGATGAACTGTTGAAATATGGTATTGAAACCAAGATAAACAGCGTAGTTATTCAAGGCAAAAACGATAAAGACATTTTACCGATGGTAGAAATGGCGCGCAATACCCCCCTCAGTATTCGCTTCATTGAAGAAATGCCTTTTAATGGCACTGGGCATCATCCTAAAGATTGGGTTTGGAATCATAAAAAAATCATCGCCCATATTCGGGAACAGCACCCCAGTTTGACTAAAATACCCGACGAACCGCATTCTACCTCTTTTAACTATTCTATTGATGGTTTTCAAGGCAGTATCGGCGTTATAGCCGCTTATACACGGTCGTTTTGTGGCACGTGCAACCGCATTCGTATTACACCACAAGGGCTTTTGAAAACCTGTTTGTACGATTCAGGCGTTTTCAACGTGCGTGACCTTATGCGTGAGGGCGCAACAGATGCGGAGTTGAAAACAGCATTTATAGAAGCGATTGGCAATCGGGCGAAAAATGGATTTGAGGCAGAAGAAAGGCGTTTTATGGGTGCGCCTGTAACGGAGAGCATGACGACTATTGGAGGCTGATATTATTATTTATCAAAATAGTAATTACTTAGCCGTATGATGGACTTCAGTCCGTCATACGGCTAAGTTCTTGTACTGTTGCCAATTGGTGCTGACCATCATCCGAATATTACTATTTTATACCATTTTTTTTCAGAAGACCATCAGAAAATTGTTTTGTATATCAAAGATACAACTTATGATGATGATGCTTTTGGTGCGGGCTTTGTAGCAATTTGTGATAAATACCACATCGAACCTTTTTATATTGCCACGTTTTACCACGAGTGGTTTATAATTGACTATGACCCACTTGCCGATAGGTTTAAAAACAATGAATGAATTTGAAGTGAATTTATACTCACTTTCTTCGCAATATATCTGGTTTTTTATTGTGGCTTATATTTTTTTTTATGAAATATACTTTACTTGGTCTTGCCTTTGCTCTCTTGTGGGCATCTGCTTCTGTTGTGACAAAATATGGTCTAAAATCTGCCCAACCCTTAGTGCTTGCGGATATCCGTTTTATTATTGCAGGCGTTTCAATGATTTTTGGAGCGGTTATACTGAGGGGGTATCGTTTGCCCAATAAAACAGAATGGCGACCCCTTATTTTATATGGCTTTCTTAATGTTACGCTCTATTTGGGTTTGTTTGGCATCGCTATTCAATATGTGGCAGCGGGTATTGGTACGTTGGCTATCGCTTTGTCCCCTTTGTTTATCAGCATTTTATCTGCTTTATGGTTAAAAAAACATGTGCCAAATAATGTTTGGTTGGGCTTAGCTTTTGGTATGATAGGCGTGGGTATTGCAACTTATCCTTTGTTGTTAAACAGTTATGCAAAGCCTGTGGGTATTGTATTATTGCTTTTTTGTATGTTGTCTTATGCTGTTGGAACGGTCTATTATTCAAGCAGAAAATGGGATTTGCCGATATTAGCTATCAATGGTTGGCAAGTGCTTTTTGGGGGTATTTTATTATTCCCTTTTGCCTATTTCACATACCAACCGTCTAAAAATCATTTTGATGCGTCTTTTTGGGGCACGATAGCATGGTTGGTTGTGGGCGTTTCAATAGGAGCCGTGCAATTGTGGCTGTATTTGTTAAAAATAGATGTGGTGAAAGCGGCTTTGTGGTTGTTTTTATGCCCCATATTTGGATTTTTCTATGCGTGGTTGCTATTGGGAGAGCCTGTTTCGGGTTATACTTTTGTGGGTACAGGTTTGGTGATAGGAGGGTTATATTTGGGTCAGCGGAAATAGGATTTACTGCAAGCCGACCATAAAACCACCTGCAATATAAGGACGTTCAGGGTTTACAATAAGTTCTTGATTTTTAGGGTCAATAAGTACATCCATTTCTTCCATAGGGATAGCACCGAGTAAAACTTCGGCATTATTTGGTAAAACTAAAGCATTACAGCCAGCCGTCCGGTTTTGAAACTTTACAAGCACAGGTCCTACGACATCATAAGTACTTCTCGAACCGTCAGCAAGAGCAACAACTTTTTCATCAACTTTTGCCAATTTAAGTTGACTGACAATGTTTTCATTAATTGCCAGCATATAGGAACCACTATCTACAATAGCGCGAACTTTGACACTTCGAATGTCTGTTTTTTTGATATAACCCTCTCTAAATAGAGCTAAATCATCTCCTCTAACAATTTCGATTCTTGCAACGACCATTCCCATATTCAAATATTTTTCACAAATTTAGTTTTGTTGTAGCATAAAACCAAGTATATTTTAAAATTAAAACATAATTTTTATTTT
>JAYUQN010000421.1:0-4255 GCA_043756725.1 Saprospiraceae bacterium | reverse complement strand
CAAGTAAAATATCCACATTTAGCCCATTATCATTTTATATACTCGGCTAAATATAGGTGAAATTAGGTAGATTTAGCCTGTTATCTCCGAATTTGGGTTAAAATTTTGAAAATACCGATGGTATCGGCTGTTAATTTCATGCAGCAATTGATATATGAATTTCCTCGTTTTTAATGGTTTTCAAGGCGTATTGAAGTGCTGCATAAATATGATTGCGTTTTAAGCGTGGGTGAGCATCAAGGATTTGGGCGAAATCTTCACCTGCCCCAAGTTTCTCTAAAATCAATTCTACGGTTATCCGTGTTCCTTTAATAATGGGTTTTCCAAGCATTATTTTAGGGTTGATTTCAATTAAATTTTCAAAATTTTCTTTCATCATTTTTATTTACAAAGATAAAGTTTTTTTTAAATGAAAAGAGTGAAAAATATATTCAATTGCCTATGAAATAAAAGAAATAGTTATATTGGGCTAAATATAGGTACTTTCCTCTACATAATTTTATCACATCTTCACCGCCTTCAAAGTCGAAACCTTATCTTTCACCTGTATTGAAATAAAATACAAGCCAGAACCCCGTTCATTCATGTCAATCGCTAATATATTTTCACCCGCTTAATATACTATCCAATTAAAACAACATTGTAGATTTTTTCCCTAATTAGTTTAAAACGCTCTGTTTGAATCAAATAAGGCAGTTGTGCCATAATTGCTTCTTGACTTACAGAATCTTTTAAAATAGCTTCAAATTCAGCCTTTAAATAGGTTTTTACATCTTCGGGTGCTACCGAAATTTGTTCTTCTAAATCTGAAACATAATCCAAGAGATAGACTATATCTTCAAAATCTTTACTTGTCCGTGGGTCTGTTCTTCCTCTATCATAATGTGCGTCAAATTTAGTAGCTAAAAAATAAGGAAATGATAAGAGTTGAATGGTCGAATTGCCTACCTGTTTGAGCGTTAGATGCTCAAAACCAGGAGCAAACCAACGATTGGCAGGTGCCCAACCAACTGGATAAGTGGACATCACATCAACCAAAATACCTTTATATCGAAAACGACATATAACATCTTCGTCAGCGTATTGCTTAAAACCTTTGGCAACTAAATCCTCTCTTAATGTTTCCAACTGACCTAATGTGGCAATTTGCAAGGTAATATCAATGTCTTTGGTAGGTCTCACATCTTCTGCTGCGAAATCATTAGCATAAAGACTGACTACAGCCCCACCTACAAATGCCACTTTTTCATTGAGTTCACCTAATGCTATGGCGATTTTTTCAATAATACGGCTTTGAATGTCAGTATTTCTCATAAACGTTTTTTTAATTCATTGTAAGCAATTTCTTGTTCTCTGGCTTTGCCTACTCGTAAAGCTTCAGTTAAAGCAACAAGTTCATATAAAATAGTATCTTGTTTACAGGCTTGGGGTAATGAAGCTATCAAAGGCTCAAGTGCCATACCTTTGACCTCACCTTTTGCATCAGGCCATACGTAAATCACTTCACTCTCTATTAAATTACTAAGTGGAAGAGTACTATGCGCTGTTGGGATTCCTCTAACCAAAGTACCTACTTTTAGTGGATACACATATTTCAATCCATACTTTAAAAAATCTAAGAAGGCTGATTTCATAATTTGACGTTTATCAGCACTTAACAAGCCAGCATATACACTTCTATTAAGCGATTCTGTCACTTCGCTGGCACTGATAAAAAGTTCATTCGCAAGGTCTTTCATTAACCAAGCATCACTACCTTTAGAGGCTATTTTCAACAAAATAACAATATCTTGTGGGCGCATAATATTACTCTTTTTCATCTGTTCTATCAAAAATTTGCAATTTGCGAATTACAAATTTACATCATTTTTTGAACACGTCAAAAAAAACTTTCCAAGTCTTCAAGCAGCTATTTCTTATGTGTACAATTCACATTAGAAATAGCTGTTACTCTACTTTCACCGCCTTCAAAGTAGAAATTTTATCTTTCACCTGTATTGAAATGAAATACAAGCCAGCACCTTTTCCGCTCATGTCAATCGCTAATATATTTTCACCCGCTTGAATATAAATATTTTTAACTAAAACCTGTTTTCCAACCGCATCCGTTACCATCAAACGGGCTTCGCTGCTTTCACTGCTTTCACATAAAACGGCTAATTCGCTTGAAAAAGGGTTGGTTTTCATTGAAAAACGGCTGATTACTGAGGGGGTCTCTTTCACCGCTGTTAAGCAACTTGGAGATAATGTATTGAGGAAAAATTGACGGGCGTTACAGAAATTGACAAAACCTTGTTTGTTGATTGTCGAAAGTCCTGTACTTGTTACCACGGTACTTTCAATAGCGGTTCTGATACTGTTGAAATCAAAAGGCGTGGTGCAACGTTTCATACCAATCAAAGCGGCAGAGGCTGAAACGAAAGGCGTTGCCATAGATGTACCTGTTAAAAAGCCCCATTTATTGTTTTGTAAGGTGCTGAAAACATTGTCGCCGGGGGCAGCCACATCCACGCTTGTTTTACCAAAATTGCTATAATTGGATAACATTTTTTCGGGATTGACAGCAGCCACCACCAATAAATTTTTAGAGTTGAAATAAGCGGGGCAAAAACGCTCGGTTGCGCCTGCGGCATCAATATCGGTTTTATAATTCCCAGCGGCTGCTACGGCTAAGAGTTTTTGACGTGTGCCGCCAAAATCAATGAGAAATTTCACCACACTTGTCATCACCAATTTTGAATCTGCGGTGTAGCTTAAACTCATATTTACGACATTGGCATTGTTACAAACGGCATAGGTTAAGGCTTGAACGAGGTTGAAAAGACTGCTATTGCCCGAAGCATCGAATATGCGTAAAACCATTAATTTCACACTGTCGCCTCTGTGTTTGTCGAGCATTTTACCGATAATGCCCGTTACGTGGCTGCCATGACCCCGTGAATCGTAAGGGAAAGCATCATTTTCAACAAAATCCCAACCTATTTTATCGCCCCTGTAACCGTTGCCATCTAAGTCGGCAGCACTGCCTTGTGCGCCCTCTTTCAAGTTACGCCACAGATATTTTTGATGCAAAGCGTGACCAGTCGGCATGGTATCCATGCCACTATCAATGATGGCTAAAATGAGTGCTGAATCGCGCGCCGTGCGTTGGCAGGTAGCCAAAACATTGGTTGAATCGTTGCCATAAGATTGTAAAGTTGAAAATTGGGGAGTTGAGTAGATGGAATCCACATCAATATTGTTAAAAGCATAGTTGGGTTCGCCACTGCTTTCTGCGGGTTTGCCCATCACCACCCCCGCCATTTCAATAATGTCTTTCAAAGTATCGCCATTGGGTAAAATAACGGGAAAAGTATCTACCTGCCACAATTGGATTAAACCTGCACACGTCAAATCGGTTTCACGGTTATTTATCTGTTTGGCTTTGTAAAACCTTTGATAAAACAAAGCACTATCTCTTGTAAAACCGTCTCTGAAACGGATAATCATTTGTCTATCATCATAAAATGACAAGTTTTTTCGATTGAGTTTTACCACCCAACTATCGCCATTTATTTCACCTTTGAAAACATTACCATCGCTTGAACTCGTGCCGCCTACTGCCAACAAGCCGCCGTCTTTGGCTAAAACAATATCGCAACCCTTGTCAATATTTGAGCCGCCCAAACACTTATGCCAAACCACTTTTAAGGCATTGTCTATTTTTGAAACCGACCAATCCGTTGCGCCATGGGGACTTAAAACATAGCCATTTTTTGAATCAGTAGACCCGATAATCACGTAAGTTTTATCAACAGTATCCGCAACAATGGCAGCCGCTTCGTCTTTCAGAGCACCACCAATGCAATTTTGACGGATAAAAACGCCTTGTGGACTCAATTGCACTGCCCAAATATCTGAAATACCTTTAAAACCTTTGACATCTCCATCGTTGGAAGCGGTTGTACCTGCTAAAAGATACCCCTCAGTATTTTTAATGACATCGGCTGCTTTTTCGGCATTCCTACCGCCCAAAGAACGCTGCCAACGAATAGCCCCGCCGCCGACTTCGAATGCCCACATATCAGAAGTGCCTTTATTGCCCACTACATCGCCCTCGGTTGAGCTTGTTGTGGCAGCTATTACCACAGTTGTATCGGATGCGGATACGAGTGAAACGCCTTCATCATCTAACCTGCCTCCGAACAGCCTTGTAGCCAATGGAAAAACTTCTGAAATTGAAAATCGCACAGCTAAAACATCTTTTCCTCCTTTT
>JAYUQN010000420.1:0-4267 GCA_043756725.1 Saprospiraceae bacterium | reverse complement strand
AAATGTTTATCCATGACGTAACTGCTCTGTGAAACTCTGTGGCTTCTCTGTTTAACTCTGTGAAATTGACGCTTAGAAATTTTATAAGAAAACCCTATTAGCATTAGCCACGAAATGATGAATTAAACGAATTTTCCTAATTTATGTGTTTAAATGTCAACACATAAGTTATGCCTAAAAGCCTTATATTTATGCCCTAAAATGACTACAACAATGGAAATAGGACAGAAAATAAAGAAAGTAAGAGAACTCCGTAACTTCACGCAAGAGTATATGGCGACCCAAATCGGTATGACTCAAGAAAGCTACTCAAAAATAGAAGCCAATCGCAACAATGTCTCTATTACCAAATTAGAAAAAATTTCTCAAATATTAGAAGTCGGCATTTGTGATTTATTGAATTTTGATGAAAAAAAAGTGCTGCTAAATATCAATGAAAACAACCAACAAAATGCACAAATCGGCTATTTCGGTGAAGTGGAAACCCTCAAAACCCTCTATGATAAAATCATTGAACAACAACGGAGTGAAATAGACTTTCTTCGCAGCCTTCTGAAAGATAAAAGTTGATACCCCTCTCCGTAGGAGTCCGATGGACAGTATTTCCATCTTTTCAAAATAAAAAAATTGCATAATCCCTTGCTTTTCAAAGGATTATGCGATTTTTTTTGCTAAAAAACTACCACTCGAACACTTGCTAAATGCCCGTATTAGACTCTATTAGTCCTTATTTTATAGAAGACTCTCTTGATTTAGGCTTAATAGATAAACGATTTTTTTCAATCAATTTTGCCAATTTATCAGGGTCTTTAACCACCCCTTGCATAAAAAGGAGATAAGAAAAGCCCGCTAAGTTGGCTTTTAAAAAGAGGGCTTCATAAGGTCGTGCAGGTAGTTTAACCTCCGATTTATGGTCATCATTGACGAATAGAAAAAATTCTGAGTTCGTTTCTTCTCGATAACCTAATTGCTTTAAGGCTTGTGCCACTTCTTGGTAAGTTGGGGCTATTTCTTTATATACGTGTGTATATTGCATATTGTGAAATTTTATGATATTCGTAATTTTTGAATAGTTTGTGCTGTCAATATTTTTTCTGTTGGAATAAATATCCTAATGAATTTACGCCCATTCTTAAATTTTATTGCTTTTTCTCTAAAATACAATTGGATGTCAACGAAATAAGCTATTTCAAGTTGTGCATCGTACAAAATAAGCAACATTTTATTAGAGTTAAGTAACCATAATTCTAAATCGCGCTGTGATAAGTCGAATGAAAAAGCTTTTTCTTTTTCAGAATATTGGATAAAATCCGTAGATTTTAGCTGAAAATGAACCATTTGAGGCTCTATCTCTCCTAACTCATTATACGTATGAAATAAGCCATCATATCCATAGTCGTTATGCATATAACGCTGAACTGTAAATCCAGCATACAAAATCTGCCTTTCAACATAATTAAAACCTAAGTCTTCGATTATATGCTGTCGTGTTCGCTGTTTTCTCATAATGTTCGGTTTTGTTTAGACAAAAATAAGGGTTTTATTTGTAGTGTGCTGAGTTTTCAAGTACAAAAATAGTTTTTTTTACGTTTGAAAACAAAATTTTTGATTTATTGAATTTTGATGAAAAAAAGTGCTGTTAAGTTTCCATGAAAACAACCAACAAAATGCTCAAATCGGCTATTTCAGTGAAGTGGAAACCCTCAAAACCCTCTATGATAAAATCATTGAACAACAACGGAGCGAAATAGACTTTCTTCGTAGCCTTCTCAAAGATAAAATTTAATATTTCTCCTCAGTATCCCAACTTTCAAAAATAAAAAAATCGCATAACCTCTTGTCAATCAAGGGATTATGCGATTTTTATTTTACTAAAAACACCTTTAAAACAGATTTTATTTCAACACCGTAATATTCCCCTTCTTAAAATACACCTCCCCTTTACGACATTTGCCTTTCACATAATAACCATAGACATCTGGGCAAACGCCTTTTGTGCCTACTGTGCCGTCCCAACCCACTTCACGGTTGTTGGTGAAAAAGACGCGCTCGCCCCAACGGTTGTATATTGCAAACTCGAAGCCTTCTTCTAAAAGATAGTCGCCTCGAACAAAGACTTTTTCATTCAAATTGTCATTGTTTGGTGAAAATGCTCGGGGTACAAAGACGTAAGGTTCTTTACACTCTGCAATTAAAACATTCACGGTAACGGAAGCCGTGTCTTTACAACCGTATTGGTCGGTCACTTCTACCACAAACTTGGTGTCTTGCTTAGGCGAAGCTTTTGTATTGGCTTTGTCGGGATTTTCAATATCCGCTGGTGGTGTCCATTGATATTTAAAGCCTGTGCCAGATGGTTCGGCATTGAGCACGACTTTATCATCTAAATAAATAAAATTGGCATCTACATTGACTTTCGCATCCACCTCACGGGCTGTTACAGGAATATTGAGGGTTTGGGTACAGCCAAATTGATTGCTTACTTGCGCTGTTAAGGTAAAATTGGTGGATGTTTTTATCGTTACCGATGTTCCAGTAGTTGACCCCACAACGGCTGTTGCAGGTGTCCACGTCACTCTCAACGAATCGCCTGCGTTGCCATTAATCAGTGAAATACGCTTATCTACTGTTTTACACGCATTAACGGCTGTATCGGTTGAAACTCTTAAAGCACGATTATTCACGACGACCGTATCTACACCTGCACAGCCTGCTGAATCCGTAGCGCGCACATAGTAATTGTTGCTCCCGTTTGTCGGTGTAACATTTGTTGTGGCACTGATGCTGATAACAGGTACAAAATTAGGATTGATAGACCATTCGTATTTAATAGCGGTTTGGCTTGTTGCTCTCAATGTCAGCGGTGTCGCCGTGCAAACCGATGTGTCTCTATTAGCCACTACTGAAACAGCGGCATTAGTCCGCACAGGCACATTGAATTTTACCGTATCCAAACAAGCCATTTTAGGAATAAGCGTTACGGAATATGTTCCACCTTGACCATAAGTATAAATCGGATTTTTATCAGAAGACCCTGCATTGGGATTAGCCGTGTCGCCAAATCGCCAAGTATATTGGTCAGCTAAAGCACTATTATTGGTGAAACTGATTTTACGGGTATCACAATCTTGTTTGAAAGTAATATCGCTGGGTTTCAATGCATCTTTCGCAATCGTGTTGAGAATAACAGAATCTAATTTTGAACAACCTACGCTGTTTGAAATCGTCACATAAACCTTTCTCGTGCCTATTCCATTGGCTTTTACTGAGGGGGTCGCCGTTGTGCCGCCAGAGACAATAAGCGAGTCAGGCGACCATTTGTAGGTGACAGGAAAAGCGGTATTATTGTTTTTAGCTAAAACACCGATTGCGGTGCCTTGACAAGTCATCGCTGAATCTTGTACATCGGCATTAATCTTAGGCAAATTAGTTACGATATTCGTCCGAAAAGTATCAGAGCAACCTTCTGCACCCGTCACTATCAATTGCACCACACTTGTACCCGCAGCCAATTTGATGGTTGGGCTTGCTTCTGTTGTTGTGCGATTGGTCGGGTAAGTCCATCTAAATGTTGCTCCTGCTATTGCCCCTGTTGAGGTACTTGTCAGTTTCGTTGAAATGCTATCGCTGTTACAGGTTGTGGCATCTAAGGTCGGCGTGCTTGTGAAAGCAGCTTTCAGTAAGCCTCTGCTGTTGACGGCTACAGTTTCAGTTTTAGTACAACCTTTAGCATCCGTTACAGTGAAAACATAGCTACCCGCAGCCAGACTATCCGTATTTGTGCCGCCTGACCATCTATAAGTGAAAGGAGCCGTGCCGCCTGTTGTGGTGAAAACAATTTTACCATTTTTATTATTGCAAGTCGCATCTGTTACAACGGCTGTTGCTGTAATATTCCCGGGATTGGCATTGACCGTTATATTTGAAGCTGAAACAGAGCAGCCTTGCACATCCGAAACGGTTACAGTATATGAGCCTGCTGGCAAATTAATAGCCGTTTGCGTTTTCTGCCCATTACTCCAATTATAGGTATAAGGTCCCACACCGTCTAAAATATTTGAAACGAAAGCCGTACCTGTATTGCCGTTACATTCAGAATTGGAAGAGCCTGTTGTGATTTTCAAGACACGACCATTGTTGATGGTTATTTGACTTACAGCAATGCAACCTGCAGCATCAGTCGCAGTAAGGCTATATGTACCCGCAGGCATATTTAAAAGGTCTTTTGTCGTTGCGCCCGTATTCCATAGATATTTAAAAGGCGCTA
>JAYUQN010000419.1:0-12342 GCA_043756725.1 Saprospiraceae bacterium | reverse complement strand
TCTTTTAAGGGTTCAAGAAACAACTGCGGGTCGCTAAATTTATTGAAATCCGCAGGGTTTTCTAAATCCAGATAAACGGTTGGACGTTCCCAAAGGCTTGAAATATGTTTAGCTAAAGAGGTCTTACCGACTTGTCGAGGACCGACAATGGCAACAGCTGGAAAATTACTCGACAATCGGGTGATGTCGCTTTCAGCTAAACGAGTTATATATACAGGCGTCATTTTATTTTATTTACCCTGCAAATCTAAAGTTTAATTTTAATATTGCAGGGATAAATTTTTTGCCCCCTCAGTAATTTGCCAATTCTTCAATATAGTATGCTATTTATGAAGATGCGTGCAACGTACATGGCAAAAATCCGAGCTACGTTTTAAAACCTAAGGACTACACTCGGATTAACAGGATAGCGCCCAAAATCTTCGCCATAAATAGCCAAACCACCTTCGCCTTCGGTCTGTATTTTTAAAGTAATAAAACCTTGACTTATGGCTTTTTTTATATCACTTTTTGATAAGGGCACTTTCACTAAATAGCCATAAGAACCTGCTTCTCTTAATTTTCTATCTTTTTCCGTAGGAACCCCTGCGGGCAATTGGTTGTGCCATGATAAAACACCACGGTGATCGGCTGGATCATCGGGCAAAGTGGTGGTTTTAGCTTTCACACCATTGATAAAAACGCTGATTACTGAGGGGGTCGTTTTTTCATCTGTCATGGGATAGGCATTGGGGTTTTTATGGGGTGAAACTTTTGCACCCAACATATAGTCTTGATTTTTATTAAAATCTTCTCCTTTGTCCTTGTCAAAAAGTTGTTTGGCAGAGGCTTCAAATAGGATATATGCCTCTTTTACATTGCCTATTTTCACGCCTTTTTCCGAAGGAATTCCTTTGGAAGAAATCGGTATCTGATATTCAAAATAGCCTTTGCCTGTGCCATTCACTTTCAAACCGTCCATCACTTGCCAAGTGCGTTGCGACCATTCTGATTTTTTGAAATCTTTGGGTTTCACTTCAATAATGGTAGTTTTAGCCTTGTTTTGAGTGGATTTTACGATGAAATTCATGAAATTATGGTGCAATACCTTACCATCCGCATCTAACAACTTAAATTTCACAATACCTAAACCTGCTATTTCAGGCATTTGTATTTTCAAGGAATTAAGCTGCTTTTGCATCCACGGTTGATATTCGACAGGGATTTTACCAGAAGTCAAAGGCTGTGTTTCACCTGTTTTATCCATAAAATCCACTTGATATTCTATCAAAAGTTGATTGTTTTTCAAAGGTGCACCTGACATGACGGACATAAAAAGGGGGATGTCAAGCGTTTCCTTTGCATTCAGCGTTTTACAAATCTCATTGCCAGTTGAAAGGTAAAAAAGCGAATGAAAATCCTTATCGGTCATGCCCGACACCATGTCTTCCAAACCTGTGAATTTTTTAGTGCGGTCAAAACGCCAATAGCCATTCCACTCATTGATAACGTCGTGGTGTTCGGTATAAAGCCAACCCGCCACTTTTGGATATTTGCGAAAAGTGTTCATCATGCGGTGATAATCCCAACTCCAATCCACATCGCCGGTGCTGCCATCGTAGCCCCAGACATTGCCACATTCTGAATTGATATTCGGTTGATTACCTTGTTTGAAACCTTTTTCAAAATGGTTGGTACTGCCTTCAAACGTTTTTTTATCAATATTACTCAAATGCTCCTCCCACGCCCAGCCTGGTAAATATTCATGCCATGAGTTAATATCTGTTTCCGTATGACCCCGTCCGCAACAAATAGAATTATCTTCAACCAAGCGAGTTGCATCCAACGATTTGGCTAAATAATACATGGAAGCGACCCAATTTTGGGTTTTAGGAAGGTATTGCGATTGAGTTTTTCCATTTTCAACCACTTTTGTTGTCAGTCCCCATGTTTCATTAAAAACTATCCATGAAAAAATGGCGGGGTGGTTATAATCTCTTTTGATCAATTCTCTCAAGGTGCGTTCAGATTCTGCTTGCGCTTGTGCGTCAGGTTCACCCCACGAATTGGGCAAATCGGACATAACGAGCAAGCCTAATTTATCTGCCCAATAGAGTTTTCGGGGAATATCAATTTTGATATGTGTGCGCAAACCATTCAAGCCAATATCTTTACACAATTTGATTTCATTTTTCATGAAATCATCCGTTGGAAAAGTATAAAAACCTTCAGGATGATAGGATTGGTCGAGGGTTAATTGTAGATAAATGGGTTGATTATTAAGCGCAATATAAGGATAAGCGGTATTTGGCAGATTGACGACGGAAATTTTGCGCATCCCAAAATAGGATTTCACCACATCATTATTAATAGTAATTTCAGTTTCATATAAAAACGGGTCTTCTAAAGTCCACAATCTTGGGTTGGGAATTTCAATGTCAAAAGCGGCTTTTTCGTTGTTTTTAGGGAGGGGGTGCTTGGAGACAATTTCGGCATTAGGCGTTTTAATTTTAAATGAAATTTCAGCATCAGAGGGGATGTCATTTGATAAAATAATTTCTGCTTTTACGGTGTTTTTATCAATATTTGGGGTGAAATGAACCGTTTCTAAGTAGGTATTGCCTCGAGCTTCCAGATAAATAGTTTGCCAAATTCCCCGAGCATTGCCATAACCTTGCTTGCCATAGAGCGTAAAATCTCGGCGTTTATCATCTACGCGAACGACCAGATACTGCTCCATAGGAGTCCCGTTGGGAAGGGTGTCATATTTTACATTTTCGGTCAATTCAAAGGAAAAAGGGGTGTAGCCACCTTGATGTTTACCGACTAAAACGCCATCCAACCACACGGTTGTTTCCCAATCGGATGCACCAATCGTGATGAAAACACGTTGCTGCCCCCACGATTTAGGAACCGTTACAATTCGTTTATACCAAGCAAAATCTGCTTCATCTTTCACACCCGATAGGGGAGACCCCCACGGAAAAGGCACGTTTATTTTCTTTGAAAATTGAGTATTGTTGCTTTGCCATTTTTGCTTTAAGCCGACATTGAGGCTGTCAAATTCAAAATCCCAAGAGCCATTAAGGTTTATCCAATTGGCTCTTTCAAAATCGGGGCGGGGGTGTTCGGGTAGAGGTATTTGTTGGGCTAATAGGCACATTGAAAAGCATAAAAGAAGAATTGTGTAGTTGATTTTCATTATATTTGGATTTTAATTAGACGTTTAAAACCCAAATATAGGAACTAAGTTTGATTACGTTTGCAATATTTTTTCAAAAAGAGAGCGTATTATGTGTTGACATGACCCCCGAATTGACGGATTAAACGAATTTCACCAATCTATGTGTTGACAATTAAATTTATCTAATTTTGAAAATTGTCAACACATAGATTGGTGAAATTCGTTTAATCCGTCAATTCGGGGGTCATGTCAACACACTATAATTTAAATTATGTTAACTCAAATATTATAACTTATTAAAAATCAATATTTTATGCCAAAAATTATTACACGTTCTATTCTTATCCTATCGTTCATTAGTTTATTCGCAGATATAGCCAGTGAAATGTTGTATCCCATTATGCCTTTATACTTAAAAAGCATAGGTTTTTCTGTTGCACTTATCGGCATTTTAGAAGGCGTAGCAGAAGCTACGGCAGGTTTGAGCAAAGCCTATTTCGGCAAATTGTCAGATACTATGGGTAAGCGATTGCCTTTTGTACAATTGGGTTACGCCCTTAGTGCGGTTTCTAAACCCTTGCTTGCCCTATTTGCCTACCCGCTTTGGGTTTTCTTCGCCCGCACTTTAGATCGTTTGGGCAAAGGTATCCGTACAGGCGCACGTGATTCGATGCTTTCAGATGAAACAACAAAAGAAAACAAAGGAAAAGTCTTTGGTTTTCATAGAGCCTTGGATACATTTGGGGCGGTTTTGGGTCCGATATGTGCTTTGGTTTATCTTAATTTTTACCCAGAACAATACAAAACGCTGTTTTTCTTAGCGTTCATTCCCGGCGTTGTTGTCATTGCTTTGACGTTTATTATAAAAGAAAAACAGAAAGAATCTTCTTTAGCTGAAACTCCTCAAACCCCAAAATCCGTTTTCTCTTTTCTTTCCTATTGGAAACAAAGTTCCCCACTTTATAAGCGGGTGACAGGCGGTTTATTGGTTTTTGCTTTGTTCAATAGCTCCGACATTTTTTTATTGTTAATGGCAAAACATCGGGGCATGAGCGATGCCGATGTGTTATTTTTATACATTTTCTACAATATGGTATATGCTCTCGCTTCTTATCCTTTGGGCAGCCTTGCCGACAAATTGGGTTTTAAAACAACTTTGATCATGGGTTTAGGCATGTTTACGCTCACATACGCAGGTATTTCTTTTGCCCAAGAACATACTACTTTTTACATTTTATTCTTTTTTTACGGCTTATATGCCGCCGCTACTGAGGGGGTCGCCAAAGCATGGATAAGCAATATTGCGGATAGACGGGACACGGCTACGGCTATTGGCACTTTTGCAGGATTTAGTAGTTTGGCGGCATTGGTGGCGAGTTCGTGGGCGGGTTTTATCTGGCATCAGTTTAGTCCACAGGCAACATTTATTTCTACGGCTGTTATTGCAGGGGTGGTGATGGTGTATTTTGGGTTTTTGAAACAGGATTAAAATTCAAATTAATGCTTTTAAACACTGCCTCTTTTTTAATTAAAAAAACAGTAATTTTGCTTTTTCAAAGCACCGACAACACATTTTTTAACATAATAGCAATCAATGGCTAAAGAATTTAATACAACAGGTTTATGTTTTCCCGAAGAGCATTATATGGCAGATGTCTCTAAAAAATTAGAACAAGTCTATGAACTGGTTGATAAGGGTAAATATTTTATCATCAATCGCCCTCGGCAATATGGTAAAACAACGACTCTATACACATTGAAAACAAGCTTGCAACAATCAGGTCAATACATTGTTTTCAATACCAGTTTTGAAGGTATTAGTGATAAAAACTATGAAGATGAAGCGAGGTTTGCGCCTACTTTTGTCAAACTTTTAGCAAAAAGTGTCCAATCTTATGACCCAGCTATGGCTGCGGCTTTGCGTGAGGATTCTATTTTTATAAATCTTCTTTATCCCACTCTGCCACGCCTTTCGTTTTAGGTGAAAAAACAATACCTACGCCCGTAATGGGTTTGTTTCGATGCCGTAAACTATCAGCATAATTTCTATCTTTTATGCACTGAATAGCCTCTTTTGCCGTTTCATTCATTTTAAATTCAAAAAGAAAAATACGGTTAGCGGTTATAATAACGGTATCCATGCGCCCAGCGGGTGTGTGCATTTCAGTTCTGGGGTCGGAACCCACCATTGTAAAAATCAAATGGATAATGGCATGAAAAAACTTTTCCTCATCTTTGATATAATTTTGGTCGGGTACAGCTTGTATCAAGTGATTGATAATTTTAACCACCTCCGCCAAATTATTATCATCCAATGCCCGTAAAATATTTGCTCCATAAGGGACAGTGACAGGCGTGTGCGTATATTCGCTTAACAAAAACTGTCCAAAAGATTTTCTAACCTCTTTATTTGGGTAATTCAAGATAAAAGTATCGTAAGGTGTTTTTTCTTTAATGGTCAAATAGCCGGTTTGCAAAAGTATGGAATTAACATCTAAATCATCGAATTTCTCAAGCCTAAAAGATTCCAGAATTAAATTACTAACTTCTGTTTCTTCTAATTTATAATTAAAACGCTTACGCAATAATTTCACTAAAAAAGTAGGCGTGCCTGTTTCAAACCAAAAATTGCGATACTCTTGAGTTTGAAAAAAATTAATCACAGAAAAAGGATTATACATAAAGGTTTTAGCATCCCAACTATAACCATTATACCACAATTTCATTTTTCCAAGAGTTTCAGGCGGCATTACTTTAAGGTAAGGGACAAAATAATGTTCTAATTCAGCTTGTGTGATACCACAAAGTGCTGCATATTGAGGGGATAATGTCAAATCATATAAATGATTTAATTCAGAAAATATTGAAACTTTTGAGAATTTAGAGACCCCTGTAATCAGTAAAAAACGAATATTGTTAGACGCATTTTTCAAAATGCTGAAAAACTGTTTTAAAATATCCCGTTGTTTATTTGCCATGTCTAAATTATAAGGGTCAATATAATCTACTATTGGTTTGTCGTATTCATCTATTAAAATAACGACTTGTTTACCTGTTTTTTTGGTTATTTTTTTTATCAATTCCTTAAACCCTGCTCCAGGGTTTTTAGCTACCAAATCCAATTCAAAATCGGTTGCTATTTCTTGCAAAGCTGTCAAAAGTGCCTCTTTCAACCCATCTTCATGTCCTATGGCATCTAAGGACAAACGAATAACGGGATAAGTTTGCGACCAATCCCATTTATCGGCTATCCAAAGTCCTTCAAATAAAGCACGATTGCCTACAAACAATTCATTAATCGTATCTAAGGTCAAGGATTTTCCAAAACGTCGAGGGCGGGATAAAAAATAAGGGCGATTTGGGGGGCTACACAAATCATAGATATATTGCGTTTTATCAACATAAATGCAATTGCCGTTTCTAATATCCGCAAAATATTGTAGCCCTATTGGTAAATTAGGTAATTTTTCCATTCCTTAAATTTTGGCGCAAGATAAGGTTTTTTTGTTTTTAACACCTCATTAGGGGTTAAATAATCGTAGCTTCGGCTTTAGCCGAACCCGTTTGAACGCCTTTAGGCGTTAAATACTGAGGGGGGGGTAAAACGCCTAAAGGCGTTCAGACGGGTTCGGCTGAAGCCGAAGCTACGGGTGCTAAAATTCAATGGCAAAATGGTGCAGGCGTTAACCGCCAGAATACTGAGGGGTCAATAGAATACGCTCGCCAAATAAGAAAAACACCCAAACCAAATTGATAAACTGGCACAAAACGATACGCTTTCCGAATAATAGATTTTTTGAAATAATTACCCGCCATGACGGTTGCCAACATCAAAGGCATTGTACCCAAGCCAAAAACAAGCAAATACAAAGCTCCACCAAAAGCATCAAAAGTGAGCATAGAAGCCGCTATTGCCCAATAAACTATGCCACAGGGCAATAAGCCATTGAGCGCACCGAGTAGAAAAAAGCCATTTTTCTGTTTCAAAACTGTTGAAAAACCGAGGCGTACTTTTTTAGTGAAATACTTGAACAATGGAAGGTTTGCTATTCGATTTTCAGCATTAAAAGAGAAAATAGCAAACAAAATGAGGGTAAAACCAAAGAGAACGGACAGCGATTGTTGAAACCCAATCACTGCCAGTCCTCTACTCAAAAATCCGAACAACAACCCCATGACGGAGTAGATTGTTACACGACCTACATTGTAAGTCCATGTCTCTTTTAATATCTTTTGCTTATCGCTATATGGCAACATTAAGGCAATAGGTCCACACATACCCACGCAGTGTAAACTACTGATTAAACCTAATAGGAAAGCGGATAGGAGCATTTTAATGATGTATAGATTGAAATGTTAAAGAGTCAATATGTATCTTGTAATGCCTTTTTTAGTCGTGCGAAGATTTAGGGTATTAGGAAATTTCAAGACAACACTCCCCTGTATAATGCCATGAATCGGGATATTTACCGCCTTCTCGGTGCAAATCAGGACCTGTTCGCTTTGAACCCCAGAGGAAAGGACGGTCATAAATAAACTCACCCGATTTTGAAAACTCGCCATACCGCTCTGTTTCATGACGGAAAGGACGTATCATTTGAGAATGACAACCGACACAACCTTCACGGATGTAAATATCACGTCCATGCAATTCAAGGGGTGTATAAGGTTTCACCGATGAAATGCGGGGTACATTGGATTCCATGATAAGCATGGGGATAATTTCAATCATACCGCCAATGGCGACAACGACTAAAGACATAAAACTCATCCAACCCATGCGCCCTTCAATCCACCGATGCCAGTGACCGCCTGTTGCTATTTTTTTCTCACGGGCTGGGGCTGCGGCAGCAATAGCAAAAGCACGCGTTAGCTTGTTGTCATACTGAAATTGTTCTACTTGATTCTTAAAATTTTGTGGTGAGTTAAGCAAACCTAATTAATCATCTTTAGCTATTTCATCATCAAACAGCATCCGTACTGAGGGGGTATAGTCATCATCAAACTGCCCCGCATGGGTAGCCCAAATAAAGGCACACAAAAACCCTATGGCAAAAATCAAACTGAGGACGATGAGGAAGAAAATGACATTCATCACTTATAGTTGTTGTTCGTTGATATATTCTTTTTTTTATGGTATAAAGGTCGGTAGGCGTGGGAAAAAAGATGATGATGGGGGTCAATAGAGAAGGTGATTATAGTCATATCACATCGAATTCGATGTGATTGAATAACGAATAGGTTTAATTGACCATAGGAATTTAAGGAGAAACTCCTACTTTGTTTTTAAATTTAAAAATAAATGTTTTTTATTTTAAAACATTCGGTTACTTTTGCTACATGACCGAAAGAAGTATTTTTTTCACAATAATAGAGCAATGGTTAACCTTTATTCGGGTAAGGGTTGAATTAAAGAACTCCTTAAATTAGCAAGACATCAATGTTCATGCAGAAAACTTCTTTCGTGATTTTTTGAATTTGCTCTATGATTACAAATTGAAAAATGCTAATTTTGAAAAGCAGAATGTAGCAGCCATTGATTTATTTGATGATGAAAAACAATTAGTCATTCAAGTAACGTCTGATAACTCTTCTGAAAAAGTACATGATACAATCAAGAGTTTCAATAAAGGAAATCTTTTTCAAAGCTATGACCGTCTTATTATGCTTGTTATAACAAGTAAAAAAGATTTCCCCAAAGTAAAATTTGGCAAAGTAGGAGAAGCTATTTTTGACAAAAAACATGATATAATTGACTTGGCAGACCTTTTGAAAGACATAGAAGACTTCAAATTACCCAAACTAGAAGAAGTCAAGGATTTTATTGAAAAAGAAGTGGCACTTAAAGCACCCCTTCAAAAGAGGAAAAAAGAATCAAATGAAGTTGAAAGTATAATGAAACTGATTGAATATTTGAGTGCTCATAGTGTTATAGATAATACACCTGAAAAAGAGCCTGACCCAGAAAACAAAGTGTTTTATAGATTTGCTGATTACAAAGATTACTTGATAGGCAGATTTAAAGAACTTGCTTATCTTTACATGACACCTTTAAAAACAGCTGAAAATGAAATTGGACTGGATAAAGTGAAAGTCAGAATAATTCAACTATATCTAAAAAAAGCTAGTAATCAGCATTTGAATGAAAAAAATGGCAACCCTCAAGAAGCCATATACGCAATGGTTGATTTTTTTAGTTTGAAACTTACAGAAGCAAATTTCGATTTTGATGAAATTGCCGCAGAATTTTACTTGATTGATGAATTAATAAAATGTAACGTATTTCCAAATCCATAATAATATAATGCAATCATTAATTTCAAAAGATGAGCAAATAAAAACCTCTGTTGTCTATGTCGGTTATCTTATTCTCAAAGAATTAAAGAAAAACAAAGACGACAAAATTTCTATTTTTGAAGTGTCAGAGATGCTCAAAAAGAGGAATATTATGCATTATCGCCAAATCATGTTTGCCCTAATGTTCTTGCATAGTTGTGGTGTTATTGATTTTAGAGAACCTTATATTTATAAAATAAATACCGTTTCATGATTCGCTTATTCAAACTCTATTCTTCTCCTTCTGTATTTGAACCTATCTCTTTTGATATGGGGGTAAATCTTATATTGGGAGAAAAAGTAGATGAAACGACAAGTGGAAATAGGAAAACAAATGGTGTTGGAAAATCGATGAGTGTCGAATTTATAAACTTCTGCCTTTTGAAAAAAAAGGAGGATTCACGGGTTATGAAAATCCCGGATGAAGTACTACAAAAAGACACACAAATTATACTTGATTTAGAAATCAATAAAAAACCTATAACAATTATACGGACTAAAGGGAAGCCTGATAATCCGATTTTTATTATTGATGATAAACCTACCGACTTTAAAAATCTCGAAGATGCAGCCAACTACCTATCGAACCTATTAATAGATACAACTACTGAGGGGGTACTAAGTTTTAGGCAATTGATGAGCCTTATGATTCGAGACGAACGGTCAGAATTTAAAGACATTATTCAAACTTTTGATACATCTAAAAAAAGTATTCCCCCTGATTATACACCTCACCTTTATTTGTTTAAGATTGATTTGGAGGTATATAAAAAAATAAAAAATATTACCAGCCAAATAGACCAGAAAAAAAGCTACAAATCAGAGCTAAAGAAGAAGATTGATGAAAAATATCCATCTGTAAAAGATGCTCGCTCTGAATTAAATGCACTCAAAGATGAAGTTGGCAGGATTAGTAAAGATGTTGATGAATTACAAAGTAATCAAGCATTTGAGTCAATTCAGAAAGATTTAGTAGCCATTGAATCAGAAATGGATACGCTTCGGTCAAAACAAAAAGCATTGAAGTATGAATTGAAAAAAATTCAATCTTTGCCTGAACCTGAAAAAATTACAGACTCTGATATTGAAATAATTTATGACCAATTCAAACAAGGACTTGGGGAGGTTATTGCAAAATCAATTGAGCAAGTCAAGCTTTTTAAGTCAAAAATTGATAGCTTTCAGCAAATGCTTTTAAATAGTCGTAAACAAGAATTAGATTCAGAACTTGAAAAAGTATCAGAGAAACTACGACTCTTTGAAGCAAAGGAGTCTGAAAAATTGGAGACCATCAATGCTAAAGGTCGCTTTAAAAACATCAAAACAGCAATTGCTATTTTTACTAAAAAAAGTAATGAATTAGCCAGTACAAGTTTGCAGATAGAAAGTTATGATACAACTGAAAAAGAAGTCAAACAACTCATTCGTGACAAAAGCACATTAATAGCAAGTATTGATGAGTCTATTGATAACCTTAAATCTACTATCGAAAGTTTTGAAGAAACAATTCTCAATATACATCGTGATATAATGGATAATGAGAAAGCTTCTTTTAGAATTGAAGTCATAGATAAAACTAATAGAAAAGAGATTTTCAATTTCGAAATGCGTATTGATAGTGATGGCAGTCATAGTGTAGATAGAGCGAAAGTCTTTATCTATGATATGGCATTGCTTTTTAATGCTCATACAAGACAAAGACATCCAAGATTGTTAATCCATGATAATCTTTTTGATGTGGATAAAGATACTTTAATACAAAGCCTAAACTATTTATCGAGAGTAGAAAATCTTTTCTATGACTTTCAATACATATTGACTTTAAATAGAGACGAAATTGAGCATGATGAGCAAATTATTGAGCTTTCAATAGCCAATCATAAAAGAGCGGAACTAACTAGACAAAAAAGATTCCTATTCAATACTTCCCAAAATCCATATCAAGAACAAACTATTTCAAAGAAGAATAAAGAGGAATAATATTCTGGTACTCTTGACCAATTAATCTTTATCTTCTCCTTTCTAAATATAATATGGAAAATACAAATCTCCTCCCTCTTGAGGGTAAAGAAATTCGCAAAGCATGGCATAATGAACAATGGTATTTCTCCGTTGTGGACGTTATTGAGGTCTTGACGGATAGCAAAGACCCTCAACAATATTGGAAACGGTTAAATCTTAGAGATAAAGAATTGAAAGGGGCGGTACAAATTGTACCTATCCTTTTAGGAACGGCTGGTGGAAAGCAAAAAACCCTTTGTGCCAATACCGAAGGCATTTTACGCATCGTTATGTCTATCCCCTCACCCAAAGCCGAGCCTTTGAAACAATGGATGGCGCAAGTAAGTACCGTTCACATACAGGAAACTGAAAATCCTGAATTGATGTCAGAACGCCAAGCTGAAATTTACAGAGCCAAAGGTTATTCCGAAGATTGGATAAAAGAACGGATGCAATCCATTGAAACCCGCAAGCGGTTAACCGATGAATGGAAAAAACGGGATGTCAAAGAAGGGCAAGAGTATTCTATTTTAACAGCAACTATTGCCAAAGGCACGTTTGGTTTAACGCCTTCGGAGCATAAAAATCATAAAAAACTAACCAAACCTAATCAAAACTTACGTGACCACATGACTCCTTTGGAGTTGATTTTAATGTCGCTGGGCGAAGAGGTAACACGCACTATTGCCATAAAAGCCGATGCAAAAGGGTTTGAAGAAAACCAAGAAGCGGCTATCAAAGGCGGTCAAGCCAGTGGTGAAGCAAGGGAAAGGGTTGAAATTTTTACTGGTGACAAGGTTGTTTCGGGTGACAATTATTTGCATTTAGCGAAGATTGACAAT
>JAYUQN010000418.1:0-4269 GCA_043756725.1 Saprospiraceae bacterium | reverse complement strand
GTAAAATTTTAGTGGAAAGACCAACCGCAATACCCTCAACGCCTTGTGCCAAAAGTAAAGGGAATTTCACAGGCAGTGTAATCGGTTCTTTTTTACGCCCATCATAACTCACACCCCAAGGCGTGGTTTGTGGATTGAAAATCACGTCTAAGGCGAAGGGAGTCAAGCGAGATTCGATATAACGAGGGGCTGCAGCACCATCGCCTGTGCGAATATCCCCCCAATTGCCTTGACAATCAATGAGCAATTCTTTCTGCCCCAAATTGACCAAAGCATCGCCAATAGACGCATCCCCATGCGGATGGTATTGCATGGTTTGCCCTATCACATTGGCAACTTTGTGATATCGCCCATCGTGCATTTCACGCATGGCGTGCAGAATACGCCTTTGCACAGGTTTTAAACCATCCTCAATAGCAGGAACAGCACGCTCCAAAATAACATACGAAGCGTAATCCAAAAAATAATCTTGATACATATTGCCCAGCGTGATAACGTTGTCGCCATTGGCGTTTGTGGCGTTACCATTGTCGGGCGTTGCGGTGTTTCTTTTTGCCATGTTAAAATTAAAACAGTCTTAACGATAAATTTTATTAGTTATCTGAAAAACGTGTGCAAAATTCGTAAATTTTTTTCAACAAAATTAAAACAATTTCAACAAATTTAAAACTTTTTGTTAAAAATAAATTAATTCTGCCCAAAGTTGAAGAATATTAACAAAATCAAGGGGTATAAAATGGAATATTCGCAAATATTCAAGCTAAATATTTAATTTTGTAATAAAAACCATGCTCAATTACCCTGTCGAAGCCGATGTGTTGCTTTTTTTAAAGCACATAGTCGAATCTTTGCAGCCCTTTGCAAAGGCTCATTCTGTTGCTTTGTCTTTTGAGAGTACTAAAAAAATCTTGAAGTTAAATTATCATCCTGAAACTGTTGCTTCCGATATAACCCAACTGATTTGTCGTGTTGTAACATTTACACCTCAAAATCACAGTGTAAAATTGAGCGCAACATTGTTGGATGAGCACGATAAATTTTATTTGAAACTCGTGGTTGAAAACACAGGTGTTAACCTCTCGCGCATTGGTGAAATAGCCGCCCAAACCCGAAATCCCGTTATCATTCATGCCGATAGGGATAAAAGCACAGCTTATGAAATTCATTGGCATTTAGAAAAACCGATAAACGATACCCCTTCCCATAGGGACTCCTACGGAGCAGTATCACCCAATATTTCACATCCACCCGATGATGTTCGTGGCTTTTATGCAGCAGTCCGCAATAGGATGAGCTTGTGTTTTAAAAAACAAGATAATCGCATGACAGTTTTGGCATCACAAAACCCAAAAGAAGCGGTTTTTTTACAAAAAGTCATTGCTGTTATCAATGCCCATATTGGGGATGAAACATTTGATGGTGAGGCATTGGCGCGCTCAATGGCGATGAGTCGGATGCACTTGCATAGGCGTTTGAAGCCGTTGGTTAATCAATCGCCTGCCCATTATATCCGTGATGTCCGTTTGATTAAAGCCAAAGAAATGATAGAAAATGAAGATTTGAGCATTGGTGAAATATGTTTCCAAGTCGGTTTTCTAAGCCAAAGCCATTTCACAAGGGCTTTTATTGAAAAATATGGGGTGCGTCCTACGGCATATCGCAAAGGGAAAGCCCCTAACCCCCAAAGGGAAAGCCCCCTAACCCCCCAAAGGGGGAATACATTGGAAGAATATTAACATTATTGCATCATTCTATAATTTTAGTATTCTTCCAATATATTCCCCTTTGGGGGTTAGGGGGGGCAAAATGTTACAAATAGGCAAAAAATAGTTGAAAACAGGCTAAATACTGAGGGGGTAATACCTTAACTTTGTATTATATTTGATTGCAAATATTGTTAATACTCAAAAAGAATCGGCATGAACCAAGCCATGAAGAATAAGGAGTTTATACTGCACTATTACAACACCGTGAGTGGGGCGATAAAAACGCCAGAGATGCTCCGCCAATTCATAGACGACCCAATTCTGATAGATACCATTACTTTTTTTGATGGCGCTTTTCCAAAATATGAAATGTCTGCCGATGAAATGACTTCCGAGGGCAACCGTGTGGTCGTACGTGCTCGCATGAAAGGTAAGCATGAAGGCGAGTGGGAGGGGATTTTGCCCACGCATCGGCAAGTCGAGTTTCCTGTTGTGGTGAGTTATGAAATCGTCCATAATAAAATTGTTAGCCATTGGCTCGTTGCTGACCAAACGCTTTTGATGGAACAATTAGGCGTAAATACAGTGAGTTAATATTCTATTTTTTAATCCATAAAAAAAATTACAATGAATCAAGCAATGAAAAACAAAGAATTCGTTTTGGAATACCTCAACACTTTAAGCGGGAAGGACAAAACGCCTGAAAGCCTTGCCCACTACATCACAGACCAAGCACTTATCGAACACATCCTCTTTTTTGATGGCGCATTTCCAAAATATGAAGCGTTGGTTGATGAAATGATTGCAGAAGGCAATAAGGTGATGGTTCGTGCACGTCTCATTGGCAAACATGAAGGCGTGTTTGGCGATATTCAACCCAGTTACCGAAAAGTAGATTTCCCTTTCGTTGTCACTTACACCATAGAGAACAATAAAATTGTTAGTCATTGGCTCGTTGCCGACCAAATGGCTTTGATGGAGCAATTGGGGGTTGAACCAATAGTAGCGGCTTAAATTTCATTTGAATTAGGATTTTGGGGATTTGAAAGGATTAATAGGATTCACACAAGGTTTTGACAGTGTGGGGTCAAAATCGTGTGCGAATCCTATTAATCCTTTCAAATCCCAAAAATCCTAATTCAAGTTAAAAATCCTAAATTATTCACTTTTTTAAATTTCAATTTTATGAAAAACTTCACTTTCCTCTTGATTTTCACATTTTCTATAAGCCTTCTTTCCGCACAGACCCCCTCCCTAAATAAAGAGGAAGAAGCGATTAAAAAAGTCTGCATTGCCGAAAGTCAAGCGTATGCGAACTTGGATTATGATGCTTACGCATCTTACCATATTCAAACGGCTGACGAACAATTGGTTTATAATAGCCCCAATGGCACTTATGGTGCTAAAATAAGCTGGGACACAATCAGCAAGACCGTGAAAGGCTGGATTCAAGGGGGCAAAAAGGAAGACGTAAGTAAGGTATCTGGCGACAATTTTACCATCGTGGTACACGGCGATATGGCTTTTGCCGCTTACGATGGTCGCTTCCAAAAAGTAGCCGATGGCAAGATTACACGATTGCGCGAAAATAAAACCTTGCTGTACACTGCGGGGCAATGGAAAATATTGGCAGTACAGGTTTTTATTGACTACTCTTCGGGGAAATAGTCTCAGGTACAGTATAGTCTTTTACTAGCTGTAAATACGATTTTTAATCCTAAATTATTCACCTTAAAAAATTTCAATAGTATGAAAAACTTCACTTTACTCTTAATTTCTCTGTTTGTTATCAATGTGCTTTCATCACAAACCCCCTCAGTAAATAGCGACAAAATGAGCAAAAAAATTCTTATACACATTACGCAAGGTCTTGAAAACCCCACAAAAGCGGCACTCGGCTTTTTAATTGCTAAAACGGCACTCGAAGAAGGGCATATGGTCAATATCTTTTTGGCTGGCGATGCTGTAAAATTGTTGCAAGATACCGTTTTAAATACCTTGACAGGCTTAGGCACAGGAAAACTCCGTGACCATTATGATGTTATTGTCAAAAACAAGGGTCAATTTTATTTATCGGGTAACTCAAGCAAAACAAGAGGCATGACAGAAGCGGATTTAAAAGGGAAACCTGCCGAATTTGCTTTACCAACAGTATTGCTTAAATTATCCCTTGAAAGTGACCGCATGTTTACCTATTAAAATCATTCAAAAAAGTCATTTTTTAAAATTGAAATTTTTTAAAATCATGAAAAAATTAAAATGCTGCGATGCTGGATTTGACTGCCCTGCTGTCGTTCTCGCTAATTCAGAAGAAGAAGTTTTGGCTCAAGCTGCCCAACATGCCCTTGATGTACACGGTGTGATTGTTACCGCAGAAATGGCAGCCCAAATAAAAACACTTATCACGGATGAGGTAGAAGCCTAAGGCGAGTGACCCATTTAGAAATATTCTTTCAGATGTCCTTTGAAAGACAGTTATTGATATGCTCCCAAAAACATTTTTTAATCCTAAATTATTCACCTTAAAAAATTTAAACTTTATGAAAAATTACATTTTACTCTT
>JAYUQN010000417.1:0-12364 GCA_043756725.1 Saprospiraceae bacterium | reverse complement strand
TTGAAAAATTTAATCCCGATGTTGTTCACATTCACAATGTGTATTACGAAGCGTCGTCAGCCATTTTTTTTGCACTTAAAAAAAAGAGAATACCTGCTGTAATGACTATTCATAATTATCGCTTCGGTTGTATTCAATCTTTATTGTATCGAGATAATCATGTTTGCCAACTATGTTTGGATAAAAAAAACGCTTTTTCTGGTGTCAAGTACAAATGTTTTAAAGATTCTTATTTAAAATCTTTACAATTAGCCATTGTCAATACAGTCAATAAAACGGTTATCCAATACTTGAATCCTGTGAAGAAGTTTATTTTTTTATCGGAATTTACGAAAGAAGTCATGTCACCCATTTTATCGCTCAAAAATACTGAGGGGGTCATAAAACCCAATTATGTTATGGACTTTGGTTTTACTACTGGAGAAAATAGAAGTGACTCTTATTTATATGTCGGTCGCCTCAATGAGCAAAAAGGGTTGAAAATTCTCATTGAAATTTTTAAAAAAAATAAAAAAGATATTGAAATAATTGGAACAGGTCCCTTAGAAGACTTTGTAAAAGAAGCGGCTCAAAGCCATCCAAATATACACTATTTAGGCTTTTGTAACAATGCTTTTATCATAGATAAATTAAAAAAATGCAGAGCACTCATCGTTCCTTCCATAACTTATGAAGGGCAACCGATGACGATTTTAGAAGCTTTTTCAACAGGCACACCTGTATTCGCTTCAAATATTAAAAACTTGGATACCATTGTTGCAAATGGGGTTAATGGTTTTTTATTTGACCCCCATTATATTGATTACATCATTAAAGTTTTTGAAAAATTTGATAAATCTGAAAGGGCAGATATGTATTTAAATGCTCGGAAAGAGTATGAAGACAAATATTCGCAACAAAGTAATTATATAAATTTGATGGCTATTTATAATACAGCCATTCAAGAAAAAACAAAAGTAATGGAGCTGGCTAATACCAAACGTGAACTCGTACATAGAACAATATTTTTTTAACTATTTTACAATATTTCCCCCCCCCTCAGTCATGCTTTCAGCTTGATGGAGCGTTCGCACCATATTTTCAATGAACAATATCACTAAAAAGATGCTGTTTCATGTCGGTTATTCTATAACAGATTATGAAAAAGCCACCCACGTTATTATTAAAAACGCCATCAACAGAAACAGCTTTGGTGTGAGTGCTTTAGCGGTTCATGGCTTGATAGAATCTTATAAAGATAAAAAATTAAGAGCACAGGTCAATAAAATTGACTTGGTGGTTCCAGACGGGCATCCTGTTCGTTGGGCTTTAAATGTTTTTCACCATTCCCATCTTAAAGACAGGGTTTATGGGCCCGAACTCACAAAATGGGTTTTGGAGCAAAGCCACAACCATGCTTTGAATATCTATCTCTATGGCAGCACAGATGCGACTTTACGCAAATTAAGAGCTTATATTGAGCGCACCTATCCCAATATCAACATTTGCGGCGTCCATATCGACAGATTTAGGGAAGCCTCACCTGAAGAAGATGATATTGATATTCAAAAGATTAACCACTCAGGTGCCCATATCGTTTTGGTAGGTCGTGGCTGCCCCCGTCAAGAAAAATGGGTAGCAGACCATATTGGAAAGATTAACAGCGTGATGATGGCAGTGGGTGCAGCTTTTGATTTTCATGCGGGCAGTAAAAAAACGGCTCCCCGCTGGATGCAAAACAACGGCTTAGAATGGCTGTTTCGCCTTACTCAAGAACCTCAAAGACTGTGGAAACGCTATTTATTTACAAACTCCTATTTCATTTATCTTTTCTTTAAACAAATTTTATTAAAAAGAACATAGCAGCATCCGTAACTTCAAGAAACTTGAAACCCTATTTAGAAAGTACAGCTCTGACATCAAACTTATCATCCACACCGCCACCCAGCCGAGCCATGACTGGGCGGCTAAAGAACCGATTACTGATTTTACGGTCAAAGCGAATGGAACACTCAATATGTTTCATAGAAACAACGCTAAAAGAAATGTATAATAATTTTTCAAAAAGATTCTAAACCATGACGAACTCAAAAAAATTAATTCACTTATTTTCTGATTTCTTGGCGCTCAATATGGCTCTTTGTATTACCAATTATTGGTTTTTTGAGAGCTTAAGTTTTGTTTCCACCCAAGTATTTCAAATGACGGCACTCACTGTCAACCTTTTGTGGTTTTCTACTTTATTCTATTCAAATCGCATCTATACACAGTTTGAATATACAAGTTTAGAGGAGGAAATTAAGAACCTTATCCCCAATTATATCATTTTTATTGTAGTATTTTATTTTCTATCTACATTGTTTTTTCAAAGAGAAGACTTCTCATACAGTCTTTTCTATGGGTTGTTGCTTGTTTTACTCATATCGGGTCGTGTTTTTATCAAATTTGCTGTCTCATATAAAACGCTTAACTATATCACGGTGGGTCATTGTGAAACCCTTTGCAACATTGAAAAGGCATTAAGCGCGGCTCATCGGGGCAAGACCAATTTTTTAGGCTCTTTTGGGGACGGTGTGCCGAAAAATAAAAAACACTTAGGCTCTGTGGTGGACATTGGCGATTTTTTGAAAACCAATAAAGTGAATCTTATTTTATATGTTTCCAATGCAATGACGCCCGTCATGTTGCGTCAATTGATGCATTATGCGAAACATAATTTCATTGAATTTAAAATCATTCCTTTAGAATTAGACTATCTTACTGAGGGGGCTAAAGTTGAGCTTCATCACGGCGTTTTTTTGAGTGCAAAAGATGAATATTTTGCCCACATCAGAAATCGGCTCCTAAAACGCGCTTTCGATATTGGTTTTTCAATGTTTGTTATTGTTTTCATTTTGTCATGGCTTTTTCCACTTATTTGCTTACTCATTGTCTTAGAATCAAAGGGGTCACCCATATTCTTTCAAGACCGTGTGGGGTTTCGAGGTAGGGTTTTTAGGTGTATTAAGTTCCGTTCTTTAAAAGTTAAAGAAAACGGACAAGATGTAAAACAAGTCAAACAAAATGATAGCAGAGTGACCAGAGTAGGCGCAATTATTCGGAAAACGAATTTGGACGAAATGCCGCAGTTTTTCAATGTCTTAATCGGCACAATGAGCATTGTGGGTCCCCGCCCTCATCCTGTATCCCTTGATTATGATTTTAAAAACACCGCAGAGGATTATATTTTACGCCACTATACAAAACCGGGAATCACAGGTTGGGCGCAAGTCAATGGTTGGCGAGGGCCGACGGATACAGATGTTAAAATATTTAAGCGGACTCAATGCGATTTATGGTATCTCAAAAATCGCTCTTTTAGCTTAGATTTAAAAATTGTTTTTTTAACAGTGTTCAGCTCAAAAGTAAGGCAAAATGCTTTTTAAGTTTCAAAAAACACGCTTTTATACATGAAACGGGGTAAAACCCCGAAAAGCGAAGACGTTGCAATGCAACGTCTCTACGTCATTTCACATTACATTTTTAGGTATTTTGGCTATGTAGAGACGTTGCAATGCAACGTCTCTACGTCATTTTTTTTGCTAAATTATCAAGATTTTACCCCGTTTCATGTATATGTAGTAATGTATTTTTATTGTCATATTTTGAACTATACATGATAGACGTGTTTATTTTTCTTTTATTTGCTTTCGTTTTTAGATTTTAAAATAACATACCACGTCAAATACTATGAAAATGCCTTTTTCTACAACAACAATACCCTTATTTATATTCTTATTATTCTCTACTTGTGTCAAACCTAAACCTCTGCCTATACCTTCTGACTTAGCGGATTCGTTAGATGCACTCCCTAAAGAATTAACCTTAAAAGAGATAAATCCACGCATTCTTATTGGGTCGCCTCTCGAAGTTGTATTCGATGACAAAAAATACATAGATGTTTTCTCGAATGAACTCAGCACTGGGCAAGCACTTTGGTATGGTCGTTGGGACGATAGGTGGGTGAGCGAGGGGAAGTATGAATTTACAAAATTTAATGATAATATTAATTGGATGCTCAAAATGGGGCTTAGCCCAACCATGCACATGCTGGTTGGAGATGATGGCTATATGCCCGATTGGTTAATTAAGGGTAATTGGGAACCTGAAAAATTAGACAGCCTGCTTCAAGATTTGATTTACAATATCATGGACACCAATGATAATAAAAATAAAATAGCTGTTTGGAATGTTGCCAACGAATTGTTTGACGATGATGGCACCTATCAAAAGAAAATGATTTGGAATAAAATAGGCTGGGAAGCCGATAGCTCTCTACTCACAGGGGATGAAAAAATCAATGAAAAACACCCTGTTTTTATTAGAAAAGCCTTCACTTATTGTCGAAATAAAACAAAAAACAAGTTAGAACTAAGAGATTTTAATATTGAAGGTGACAGTCCTTATGGTTGGAAAGATAATAAGCAAAAAGGCTTTTATCAATTACTCAAACACATGCTTAACACAAACATTCCTATTGATGCGGTAGGTATTCAAGGTCATTTGGTAATCGGAAATTCTAAATGGTGGTTTGAGGGTGATGCTTTAAAAAATTCGGTTAGAAAATTTAAAGATTTAGGGCTTGATGTCTATATTACAGAGCTTGATGTTCGTACAGATAAAAAAACTTGGACTCCCGAGTTGGCTCAAATTCAAAAAACGCAGTATTATAACTACATCAAACAAGCCATAGAAGGCGGAGCAACGAGAATAAACCTTTGGGGCATCCAAGATGGCTTAGATAAAAGTTGGTATCCAGATGAACACCCGCTCCCGTGGGATGAAAATTTGGATAGAAAGCCAGCTTATTTTGGGGTTAAACAGGCTTTGTTGGATACGAAATAAATTGTTGCTGTAATTTTTTGTGGGCAATTGGGCATTTTTTTCAATAACCTTGTTAAAATGAACCACGTAGAGACGTTGCACTGCAACGTCTCTACAATTGCCCACGAAAAATTACAGCAACAAATATTTACATTCTTTGTTTCCGATTGAAAATACCCCCTCAGTATTTTAGCATAAAAGAGGTGCAAAACGTAGAAATAACTACCTTTGCGCCTCTTTTAATTTATAGCTTTACTGAAATGTTCAAATCTGGTTTTGTCAATATCGTCGGTCGCCCCAATGTCGGAAAATCGACACTGATGAATGCGCTTGTGGGCGAGCGCATGAGCATCATTACCAACAAGCCACAGACCACCCGCCACCGCATTATTGGTATTTTGAGTGGTGACGATTTTCAAATTGTTTTCAGCGATACCCCCGGTTTCATCAAAAAGCCTGCTTATAAAATGCAAGCGGTGATGAATGCTTTTGTGGAAGGCAGTTTTGAAGATGCTGATGTCGTGCTGTTTGTGACTGAACCCAATGAAAAGTTTGAAGACGATGACCCAATTTTCACCAAACTGAAAAAAGTGACGTCGCCTAAATTTTTACTTATCAATAAAATTGATACTTACAGCTCTGCTGTTGTTGCAGAATATAGAAAAACCTTGAGTGACAAAATTGCTTTCACTGAAATATTTGAAATTTCCGCTCTCAAGAAGCTCAATACTGAGGGGGTGCTTGACCGCATCAAATCGTACCTCACCGAAGGTCCAGAGTATTATCCGAAAGACCAATTGACTGACAGACCCGAACGGTTTTTTACGACTGAAATTATTCGTGAAAAAATACTATTGAATTATAGAGATGAAATTCCGTACTCATGCGAAGTAGCGATTGACAGTTTCAAAGAAACGGAAACCCGCACAGGGGAAGCCCTCGCCCGCATCGGTTGCACGATATACGTTTCAAGAGAAAATCAAAAAATAATCTTGATTGGTAAAAATGGATTGGCAATAAAAAAACTGGGAACGGATGCCCGAAAGGATTTAGAAAAGTTTTTAGAATGCAAAGTGTTTTTAGAACTTTCCGTAAAAGTGCGCGACAATTGGCGCGATGATGAAAGAATGTTGCGTAATTTTGGCTATACCGTCTAATCAAATGACAATGGACAATGGACAACGGAAAACGGACAATTTGCAATGCAGCAAATTGTCCGTTTTCCATTGTCCATTGGAAGATTAATTTTTATTGGCTTTTCTACGAATTTCTTCAAATTTTGTACAGTTTTCGATGCAATCGCCTTTTTCATCAACGACATATTTGGTGCCTTTGTCGTCTGTCATTTCAATACGGTCGTCGTTGAAACTTACGGATTTGAAATAGCAAGGCACCACTTTGGCGTTGAATTTATTAATCAAGCCCCATTTTTCCTTACCTTTTGTGACCACACAATGCCCTTTTTTATAGATTTTTACGTCTTGGAAATCCAACGGAATTTGAATTTTACCTTTTTTATCTATGAAACCATATTTATCATCCTCATCTTTTACGGCATAATAACCTTCACCCGGACGGCGAATTTCAGTATAAGTGGGTTGCAAAATGACTTTTCCTGTGGTGTCCAGCAAACCCCATTTGCCATTGTAGCGATAGCGGAAAATGCCACTTTCATCAACCTCCATAATGCTTTGGCAAGGGAAAGGTGTGTTGAGCCGATAAGCACCCAACTCAATCAAATGAATGCCAACAGCATCGCCATCAATAATTTTTTTCACTGCCGTATATTTTCCACCCATTAAGGTATCAATAAACTCATAATCAATGGGTAAATGATAGCCCAAACCGACTGTATCGTTTGATTTAGAGACAACGGCTTGACCAAATTTGTTATAGACTTCAGAAGTTTTATAGATTTTATTGCGCCCATTACGATGCTCATCTTTAGCAATGACAAGCCCAAATTTGTTGAAACTCCCTATTTCATCAAAAGCAGGCGTAATAATTTCATGACCATACAGATTGATATAGCCGAATTTTTTATTGGGATAACTGACGGTTGCCAAACCGAAATCATTGAAATCTCCGATAAAACCATATTTAGGTTCAAAAATCACCTCTAAACGCGTATTTATCAAACCATAAAGATTGGAATGGCTATGTGAAATGGCTAAACCTTGTTTGTTGAAACTTGAAATTGTTTTATAAGTGCTGCTGTTTTTATATGTTTTACTACTTAAAAGGCAGTATCCGTTATCAGATTGTGCCCAAGCTACACCATTAGGGTCAAAATCTGAAATTTGGCGATAAGTA
Organism: Saprospiraceae bacterium; assembly: GCA_043756725.1. Lineage (GTDB taxonomy): Bacteria > Bacteroidota > Bacteroidia > Chitinophagales > Saprospiraceae > JAAFJT01. Next base: position 5,209 of record JAYUQN010000417.1, on the reverse strand, counting down.
GGTTCAAATTTGATTTTCCAAAGCGTATCCATCAACCCGACTTTACCTTTTTCAACCAAACGCATCAAATGAGGAACGCCACTGGGTTCAATCAATTCATAAGAAGGGGATAAAACGACTTGCCCTTGTAGGTTAATCAAGCCATAACTACTGCCCAAACGCACTCTGAAAATTTCTTTTCCTGAAAACGGTACGATTTCATCGTAAAAAGCAGACACGGTTTTTTTAGTTACATCATATCTATTATTAATAAGTGCGTATTTATTGTCATTGAATTTTGCTAAACTTATACCTTGTGTTAAGGCTTTTGCATCTGCCACATTGTATAAAACATCGCTTTCAACATTTTCAAAATTGACAAAATACCAAACGACTTTTTTTACCAATGCCTTGCCATTGTTGAAAGTTTCTGCCATTTCATATTGACAAGGAATGACTTCATCGCCGCAGACATTCAAAAAACCATAGACTTGGTCTTTTTTGATGCGCGCAAAATTTTCTTTATAACCCTCCACAAAACCATATCGGGCATTTTTTTTCAAATTTTCTAACGGATAAGCCAATATTTCGTTGCCATCGAGGTCTTTTTGACGCACATAAGCACGGTCGTTCCGTTTTTCTTCGAGACAATCGTTAGCCATCAAGATATATAAAGTGCGTCTGATAATATCCGCTTCATAGACGAGATTGCTTTCTTCTTTTTCTTTCAACTTGCGTTTCAACATGTCTTTGGCAGTTGCCAAAAAATGAGAATAGTTATTGCCTTCGCTGAAATCAAATTTTTCAAGCGGCATATTTTTTCCGAAAATGGAAGAATCTGTAAGCATTTTAAGAATATCAAATCTGGCTTTGCGCATAGGGTCGGATACCATATTGTTCCCAAAAGATTGAGATATACCTTTTGATGAAACTTTAGCCGCAGCAAGCTCTTCAGGCGTTTGGGAAAAGGCAAGCAAGGGTGATAATAATAAACTGAAAAAAATGGACTTTCTCATAATTGTTAGGATTATAACAGTGCTAGAAACAACATGACATAAGATGCTTTTGAAAGGCAATTCACTGAAATGTTGAGATTTTTTATTATAAGTGCAAACTCAATACCATTTTCAGTTTAAAATTCACTTTTGTGAAATAATTTATTTGTTTTTTCATTGTTCGCTCATTTTTTTTACCCCCCTCAGTATAAATTGTTAAAAAGGGCTTATTGACATCTATCTTTAGCACTTTAAAACTCATGAGGGTTTTTGATTTTATAGCGAAGGTTTAGTAAACAGATTTTTAAAAAAAATCTGTTTACTAAACCTGTGCTTCGAATTAGATATTACATTTAAAGCTAATAGTGAGAATTGCTGCTGGCGATTCAAAATATTATTATTTTAATTTATGATATAAATAATTATATTTTAAAAAACAATTAATTAATTTGTAATTAGTTTAGAATTGTATAGTTTTGTAGGGACACTGTTTAAGTATGAACTATGAATACCCATTTAAGTATCCCATTTGTTGAAATTGACTCCTTAATTTGTTGTTTTGAACATTTTTTAAAAGACTTTTAAGTAACTTTGAAAAAAAATAAACTAATTGATTGATTACGCGATGCCTATTGAAATAACGAACCAAAATTTACCATCCATTTTTACTGCTACTAACTGATTGATTGTACTTGATGACATCACTCTGTATTTTGGGCTATTTTATCTTTTAGTCCCCCTTCCTTAACCGATCTTTTTACTTAAAATGTATTGAGGGGAAATCTCAATACGCCTCGTAACTATTTGATTTGTCGATAGTTTCGTTGAAAATAGTTTTACGATTTTAAGATTGACATTGTCTCTGACAGTCTGGATTTTCCTATTTATTAATTCTTAAACTTCATTTAAAATGAAAAAACTTAACACATTTTTACTCTTATTTGCTATGAGTTTTATGCTTTGCAACACACTCTTAGCACAAGCTCCACAAGGCATTCCCTATCAAGGTGTAGCCCGAGCTGGCAACGGTCAAATCATTGCTAACAAACGGATTACCCTCATTTTTACAATTCATGACCACACGGCACAAGGTAGAATCGTGTTTCAAGAATCTCACAAATTAAATACAAACAATCTTGGTTTATTTAACGTCATTATCGGGCAAGGCTATGCCATAAAAAATAAGCTTGATGATGTGGATTGGGGCGATGGTTCCAAATTTTTACAAGTTGCTTTAGACCCAAATGGTGGCAACGATTGCGCTGATATGGGTACAACCCAACTTATGAGTGTTCCTTATGCGCTATATGCAGGCAATGGTGGAAAAAAAGGAGAAAAGGGCGATAAAGGCGATAGGGGTTATAAAGGGGAAGATGGCAAAGATGGTAAAAATGGTAAAGACGGTTTAAATGGTAAGGACGGTAGAGACGGAGCAAAAGGTTCAAAAGGAGAAAAGGGCGATAAAGGATATAAAGGAGATGATGGCAGAGATGGTAATAATGGTAAGGATGGTAAAGATGGTTCAAAAGGTGAAAAGGGTGATAAAGGACATAAAGGAGAAGATGGCAAAGATGGTAAAGACGGTTTAAATGGAAAGGATGGTAGAGAGGGTGCAAAAGGTGATAAAGGTGAAAAGGGCGATAAAGGACATAAAGGAGAAGATGGCAAAGATGGTAAAAATGGTTTAAATGGAAAGGATGGTAAAGATGGAACAAATGGATCAAAAGGTGACAAGGGCGATAAAGGTGATACAGGTGCAAAAGGCGATACAGGTGCTAATGGCACAAATGGCTCAAAAAGGCGATAAGGGTGACAAAGGCGATACAGGTACTAATGGCACAAATGGTTCAAAAGGCGATAAGGGCGACAAAGGTGATACAGGCACAAAAGGCGATACAGGTGCCAATGGCACGAATGGTGCAAAAGGCGATAAGGGCGACAAAGGCGATACAGGGGCAAAAGGCGATACAGGTTCCAATGGCACGAATGGTTCAAAAGGTGATAAGGGCGACAAAGGTGATACAGGCGCAAAAGGCGATACAGGTGCTAATGGCACAAATGGTTCAAAAGGTGATAAGGGCGACAAAGGCGATACAGGTGCTAATGGCACGAATGGCTCAAAAGGCGATAAGGGCGACAAAGGCGATACAGGTGCTAATGGCACAAATGGCTCAAAAGGCGATAAGGGCGACAAAGGTGATACAGGTTCCAATGGCACGAATGGCACAAAAGGCGATAAGGGCGACAAAGGAGATACAGGCGCAAAAGGCGATACAGGTGCCAATGGCACAAATGGCTCAAAAGGCGATAAGGGTGACAAAGGCGATACAGGCGCAAAAGGTGATACAGGAGCCAATGGCACAAATGGTGCAAAAGGTGACAAAGGTGATACAGGCGCAAAAGGTGATACAGGTGTCAATGGCACGAATGGCTCAAAAGGCGACAAAGGCGATACAGGTGCTAATGGCACAAATGGCTCAAAAGGCGATAAGGGTGACAAAGGCGATACAGGTGCCAATGGCATAAATGGCGCAAAAGGCGACAAAGGTGATACAGGTGCCAATGGCATAAATGGCGCAAAAGGCGACAAAGGCGATAAAGGTGAAAAGGGTGCAATGGGCGATAAAGGTGCAAAAGGCGATACAGGTGCAAAAGGCGACAAAGGTGATACAGGCGCAAAAGGCGACAAGGGAGATATTGGCGCAACTGGCAACACAGGTTTAAAAGGAGACAAAGGCGCAATGGGCGATAAGGGTGTAAAAGGTGACAAGGGTGATACAGGAGCCACAGGCGCAAAAGGTGATACAGGTGCCAATGGCACAAATGGCGCAAAAGGTGATAAAGGCGATACAGGCGCTATGGGCGATACAGGCTCAAAAGGTGATAAAGGCTCAAAAGGCGATACAGGTGCAAAAGGCGATAAAGGATATAAAGGTGAAACGGGTGATAAAGGCGCAAAAGGAGATAAAGGTGAAATGGGCGATAAAGGCGATAAGGGTGACAAAGGTGCAAAAGGAGATACGGGCCCAGCGGGTCCAAAAGGTGATAAAGGTTACAAAGGTGATGATGGAAAGGATGGTTACAACGGCAAAGATGGTCGCAATGGCAAAGATGGCAAAGATGGCAAAGATGGTGACGACGGCGAATGTGAGCATGAGGATGAAGTCAAGTACCTGCTTAAGCAAAACAAGATTTTCATACAATGTATTGAAGATTTACAAAAGGATATTAAGAAATTGAAGGAAAAATGTGTAGAATTGGAACAAAGAATCAGAGGGTAAAATCATTTTCTAACTTTAAATTTCAATATCATGCGAAAAATTTGTTTATGGGTGGCTTTCCTTATTGCTTTTATGGATGCCTCTGCTCAAAAAATTAGCAGGAAAGTGATTCCCACAGGGGGTGGTTCTTTCACAACTCCGAATGTGCAATTGTCTTTTACTATTGGTGAAACGGTGATTCCTACTTTTTCAACAGCGTCAAGTATGATTTCGCAAGGGTTTCAACAACCCAGCGATGCGAATGCGGCGCAAGACTTGAAAGCTGTGGTAGATTTGGCAACTTTCGATGCGTATGCAGAATACCGCACCGCCAAATTGCTTTTTGTCACCAACACCAGTTTCAAAACAGACTATTTAGTTTTGGAAAGATTGAACAATGAAACAGGTAAATTCGATGCTTTAGAACATCGCAATATCGTTTCTGGCGATAATGATTTGTTGCAATATTATTTCAACGATAAAAACCCGCAGCACGATGATAACTTCTATCGCATTAAGCAGGCTTTCTTGCAAGGTGAAATGAGTTATACAGATGTTCGGAAACTTAATTTTAGTAAGGCGGGACTTATTTCTATTTTTCCGAATCCAGCGAGCGAATATCTCTTAATTGATTTATCGCCCCATATCGGTAAAGATGCCACTATCACTATTTTCTCTGAGGTGGGACAATCTATGTTTCAACAAAAAATAGAGTCCATTGGAAGAGACCTTGTCAAAATACCACTTGACGGTATGGATATGGGGAATTATCAAATACAGATAGCGGTGAAAGGAAAAAGGAGTATTACTAAAAAATTCATTGTTGCAAAGTAAAGACTTAGTCGTAGCAAGGACGTAGAGACGTTGCACTGCAACGTCTCAAGTTTAGGCAAATTTGACCACAACTAAGACGTTGCAGTGCAACGTCTCTACGTAAACCTGAGGTATAAATCCTTAGCTTAATGGCATTGGACT
>JAYUQN010000416.1:0-4284 GCA_043756725.1 Saprospiraceae bacterium | reverse complement strand
TGTACAATAAGTAAAGAAAGTGGCGTTTTTCGATTTAGTGAAAATGCCAAAAACGGGGGGAACTTTTTTTACCCGTTTGTACAGCCTATGCTAAGGATGACTCCCTAAGTATTTTGACCCTTTATTGCTTTTTTTAAATTTTCTAAAAGCCGTGAAAGGAGTGGATTTTATAATCTCCCTCCTTTCACGGCTTTTTTATGGCAATTAGCGAAGTAATCAAAGGACAATAATCAAAACAGGCTAAAGATAATCGAAGCAAGTAGAGAGGTCATCATCTTTAGCATCCTTCAAAATCCTTAGCATCCTAATTCAAATGCCCCCGCCCGCCGCAAAAAAAGTCGGTTTTTTTCTCTCCTTTTTGAGTTCTCCTTTTTTTCAAAAAAAATAAACCCGTTTGGTTTTTTAGTAAATTTCTTTTTCTCTTTCTTATTGCATACACCGTAAAATGTCTGTAAAACTGTCCGCAGTTTTGACAGTATTTTTGACTGTAAAATTTACTGTCAATTTGTCCGTGATTTTTTTATTTGGAATTTGTCTAAATGGAATTTGGAGGCAATCAAGGCCTTGTATTCGGTATCAACGTACCCAATATTCTCTTAAAGTTTCTTATTGTGGTTATTTGAATTTGCTTACTTATCAAGTTCCTCTAACGCTGATTGAGCCCCTTCTTTAAATTCCTCATTGGGTAATACCGATTGGAGTAATGGTCGTGCAGCCGCTTTATTACCGACTTGCAAATAGGCTAAAGCTAAATGCCACCGCGCTGCTTGGGCTATAAAATCATCGGAAGCGGCTATTAAAGGGTTTAAATGCAGCATAGTAGAATCTGGTTTAGCCATATAGACATAACAGACACCCAAATAAAGTTTGGCAAGGCTATCCACGGCTAAAGGTTTGAGCCTAAGATGTGCTTGAAGGTTAGCAGCTGCTTGGTCGTATTGAAAAGCCTCGTATTGGCGCATACCCACAGCCAGAAGGCTATTATCCTCTTTACTGATACCAAAATGGTTCTCAAATGAAGGTATTTGCTTTAAAAGCTGTTTACCAATGACTTGTATTCTCTCCTTTTCTTTCTTACTATTCAGTTCCAAAGATGTCCAAATAAAAAAGCCCACAATGCCAATCAATAAACTACCGCCTAACCACCAACCCCAATGAATAGAGGGACGTAATGGCAGCATTGGTAAATTATCGAAATCAGGTTCGACAGGATGTGTTTGCTTCAATTCATTCAGCAAAGCTTGAGCAGCAAAAAATTTTTCATGTTTGAAAACAGTATGAAGCGATTGCTGAAAGGCTACTTCTTGGGCGAATGTCGTATCGTTTTTAAGGCGTTGCTCAAAAGTGGCTAATGCTTCACCTGTGAGTTTGCCTTTGACGTAATCCAGTATTTGTTGTTCAATATTATTTTCCATTTATTGAGAGATAGTATTTTTTTAATAAAATAATTTTTAAATATTAAGGTGTTAAAGCTTGATTAATACCCTTTTAGGAGTTCCTTTAGTTTTTCTCGACACCGATGAAGCCTTTGGCGCATGGTGTTGTCATCTACATTTTCTTCGTCAGCTAATTCATGTATGGATATGTTTTCCTTATCTATATAAACACGCTGTAACCAAGAGTAACAAGGTTCACCAAGCTGTTTTATTGCTTGATATAGTTTTTGTTTTTCTTCGTCTTCTATGATTTTCTCAAGAACGGTTGCCTCCTTTTTTTGCAAAGACCAAGCCCCCGACTCATCGCCTGTTATCGGTTTACGTTTGCGCCGTCGCAATTCTGTTTGCCAATTCATTTTCACACCGTTCCAAAAATAAGGCTCAAATAAACCGCGTGGTTCATAACGTCCGTCTTGAATACTTTTCAAGATACCCATAAGTGTTTGGCTAAATATATCTTCTCCATCTTGACGTATGCCACCATTTCCGATAATCCTACCCAGTACTTTGGAGTAGAAGTTATGGTAAATATATTCTAAGGTTTTTCTATCCCCTTTTTTCAAGCCGTCAAAAATTTCTTGGTCTGTCATTAGTACTTGTTACGTTTAAGTTTTTAGATAGCTTTTTAAGTGTTATGTCTCTGTAAATATAAAGAATGTTTTTAACTTAAAACCCTATATTATTATGAAAAAAAGAATGTCTATTGAGCGCATATTAAAAGATATTATTATCTTTACAAGCCTTTTTCTATAAAAAGCCACTAATCTTCTCCCGTTACGCTAAGTATCAGAATTTTTACACACATTTTGTAAACTTATCCTATTCAAAAGAAAATCATGAGAATATACTGCCATGTGCTGCTTCATTTTATGGTCTGTTTGACAAACCAACTGTTTGGACAAACACCTCAAATACCTCAGAATGTCAAGGTTGTTAGCGAAGGGCTTTATCTTAAAGTAGAATGGGATGATAAAAATGCAGATAAAAGTATTTATTACATTATTATTAGAACAGAATCAGCTGATATACATGATGATAATCATGTGGAATTTACAAAATTTCATTCTCCTCTTTATGACAACAATGCGAAACTCGGAAGAACCTACTATTATCATGTTATAGCTGCTAGAAAAGGTACAGCCGCCTTTTCAGAACCCAGTCAGCCCAAAAAAGGTAAACTGCTAGACCAAGCGGGACAGCAAGACACACTTGAAGTGACCCCTTCAAATCCCGATACGACAAAAAAGAGACGATATTGATAGTGTATTAAAAACCAAAACAATAAGCCAATATGAAATCCATTTTAGCTTTTATCATATTTTTAGGAACGTTTTATACTGAGGGGGTAGCACAAACACCTTGCATTTGCCTATGTTGTCGCTGTAATGATTCGTTGGCGTTAAGAGCGTTTCATAAAGCTATGAATGGCAATCAATGGGAAAAAAATTGGAATGATTGCGGCTTATTAACGCGACATTGGGATTTTTCAAAAGGATTAGACAGTTTATGCGGTGTTGAATTACGCAATGGTCGCGTTTATGGAATATTTCTAAGTGGTACGACTATGTTAGGTGATACAATACTACCAGATAGTTTTTTCAATTTATGTCGGTTAGAAGTGTTGAGAATAGGAGAAAACAAGCAACTTAAAAGCCTGTTTCCTGAACAACAGATGCGCCAAATGCCGCTTTTGACCTATTTGGAATTCACTAATGATGCTTTTTATGGTACTATACAAAGCTTAAATTATTGGAAAAATCTGGAACAAGTTTTCTTAGGAGGTAACCGATTGAACGGAATTGTACCACGTGTAGATAGCTTGGCTAATTTGGGACATTTAGACATTAGCAATAATGAATTTGATAGTTTGCCGCCTTCTTTCAACAAACTAAAAGGTAATTCAAATTTTTTAGTTGTTAATAATCGGTTTACTTTCGATGATTTACTGGATTATTCGAGTAATCCTTTATTTAAATACAGCCCACAGAAACCTATTTTTAAAGATATCAACTATCAAATCAGTACAGGTGAAACACTTGACATAGATTTAAGCATTGATAAAGGCGTTTCAAAGAATACCTATTATTGGTCGAAACGCTCGCTTAATAGTCGTGTAGATGCCCCTTTTATTTTATTTGATTCCACAACTGTTAATCGGCTTGTTTTAACCAATATGTGTAGTGCTGACATAGCGGAGTACAAATGTGAGGTTAAAAACCCACAATTACCCCTTTTAACGCTTTCTACATACGATTCTTACTACCATAACCGTCATATCTACGTCAATGTTATTGGAGATACAAAGCGCGATACGCTTAGACCAAGCATTTGCAAAGGACAAACACATATCAGACCTTCGGGAGAAACGGCAACTACTGAGGGGGTCTATATAGATACGCTTAGAGGGTTTCGGAATCGTTGCGATAGTCTTATTGTCACCACCTTCCTCAAAGTGGACTCTTTGGCTATTGCCGATGCACAAGATGATGAAGTGGTTTTCCCTAAAAACGAAATGACGATAGTGCTAGCACCCTTAACAAATGATAAGTTTCGTCCTAATCCTATTGTGACGATTATCGAGCAAACACACTACGATTCTGTCAAAATCTTGTCTGATAACCGATTTAGCTACACCCGACGACCGCTTTTGTCGGGCAATATTATTTTTAAATACCGTATGTGTGATAGTGTTTGTAATACAGTCTGTGATTCAGCAACTGCTACACTTCGTATAGATGATTTTATTCTTGAAAATAATATCGGTATTACACCCAATGGTGATGGCGAAAACGATAAGTTGGTATTTGACCTTTTAGACAATGACCTCCAAAAGTATGCTCATAACAAA
>JAYUQN010000415.1:0-4292 GCA_043756725.1 Saprospiraceae bacterium | reverse complement strand
TTACGTTTTCAGAACATTATCGCTTCAATTTTCGCTCTTTTGCGACAATGGCAGTCTTGAATATTGTATTAAATCTGAAACTCATACCTTTATATGGCATTGAAGGCTCTGCGTTGGCAACCTTTTTATCTATTAGTGCGGTGAATATATGGCGGCTAATTTTCATCAAACAAAAAATGAATATGCAACCTTTAGACATCCGCATGCTGGGGGTTTTTGTTTTCGGATTTTTGGCTTGGTTTGCAGCTTATATGACCCCCTCAGTAAATGTGGCTTTTTTACCAAAAATAGGCATCGCTTTTTTGAATATTTTCATCAAAGGCATGATAGTTAGCATTTTATATATTTTTTTAATTTTATATTTTAAGATTTCACCAGATGTAACGATGATTTTTGAAAATGCCATTAACGCTATTAGGAGATATGTTAAGAAGTAAAAAATAATAAATCAGGTTGAAAATTTTTAACAACTGTATTAAATCTTATTACATTTGCGCCGCAATTCGTCCAAAATAACGAATATGGAAAATCTTAAGTTGCGCATAAAATATCCATTGAAAAAATGAATTATCAAAATGTCGAAGTAGAAAATGATAACGGTATTGTAATTTTAACAATCAACCGTGAAAAAGCACTCAATGCTTTGAATCAACAAACCATGAGCGAAGTGAAAGCTTTTTTTGAAAAAGACTTTGAAACGATATCCCATTTAAAAGGGGTTATCATCACAGGCGCTGGCAGCCGTGCTTTTGTAGCAGGTGCTGATATTACGGAATTTACGGGATTGGCTGATAAAGGTGAGCAAATGGCGCAAAGAGGTCAAGATATTTTCTTTCTTGTTGAGCAATTTCACAAACCCGTTATAGCTGCTGTCAACGGTTTTGCTTTAGGGGGTGGTTGTGAATTGTCTATGGCGTGTCATATTCGTATTGCTTCTCCCAATGCCAAGTTCGGTCAGCCCGAAGTCAATCTGGGCATAATACCCGGTTATGGCGGCACACAACGATTGATACAACTTGTGGGCAAAAGCAAAGCGTTAGAATTGTTGATGACAGGCGATATGATTGATGCAAACGAGGCATACCGTCTGGGCTTGGTTAATCACGTTGTCGAGGAAGGAGAGACAGTTGCAAAAGCCAAAGAGATAATTGAAAAAATATCAACCAAAGCGCCGCTTGCTATTCAAAAAGTCATAGAATGCGTCAATTCCTTCTATGACCCGGGTGGAGATGCGGGCTATTTCCGCGAAGTTATGGCGTTTGGTAAAACAAGTAAAAGCACTGATTTCAAAGAAGGTGCAGCCGCTTTTGTTGAAAAAAGAAAAGCCAATTTTATAGGAAAATGACAATGGTTAATGATGAATGATAAATGACAAATGATGAATCATTTATCATTTATCATTCATCATTAACCATTGTCATTTGACCGCTGCGTGTTGTAAAATGCCTTTTGTAAATGAGTGGACTAAAGTGCCTTGATGTGTAATCAAGCTGCCACTTGTAATTTCTTCATCCAATTCCCATTTGAAACCGTCTTTGGTTGCTAAATGTAAGAGTAAGGTTGAAATATTACGGGCATAAAGTTCAGACGCATTGACGGGTAATTGGGAGGCTAAATTAGAGACGCCTATTATAGTCACGCCATTCGTCACGTATGTTTCATCCTTTTTACTCAACTCGCAATTGCCACCCCACTCCACTGCCATATCTACAATGACGCTGCCTGATTTCATGCTTTCCACCATGTCTTTCGTTACTAAAACGGGTGCTTTTTTACCGGGCACAAGGGCTGTTGTGATAACAATATCGGCTTCACGGATGCGTTGACGTATTAAATCTTTTTGTTTTTCAAGAAATTCTTTTGACACTTCTCGGGCATAGCCGCCCTCGGTTTTTACCCCCCCCTCAGTATTGGGCACTTCTAAGAACTTTCCACCGAGCGATTCAATTTGCTCTTTGGTTTCAGGACGTACATCCGTCACTTCTACAACAGCGCCTAAGCGTTTTGCCGTAGCAATAGCTTGCAAACCTGCCACACCTGCGCCAAATATCAAGACTTTTGACGGCTTAATGGTTCCCGCAGCGGTCATCATCATGGGGAAAATTTTACCACTGGCATTAGCCGCTTCAATCACGGCTTTATAACCTGCCAAATTGGTTTGCGAACTCAAAGCGTCCATTTTTTGGGCTCGGCTGATGCGGGGCACAGCGTCCATTGAAAAGGCAGCGATGGAACGTTGATTAAGCGTTTCAAGCAAATCGGGAACCGTATAGGCGAATAAAAATGAAATCAAGACCGACCCTTGTTTCATCATCAACGCTTCAGCTACAGAGGGGGCATTCACTTTCAAAACAATATCAGCGGAAGCCAGCAAAGTGGCGGCATTGTCAGCCATTGTTGCACCTGCATCTATATAGCTTTGATTGCTGAAAGAAGCGCGTTCGCCTGCTCCTGTTTCAATTTCAATTATAAAACCCGCTTTCACCAATTGTTTTACAATATCGGGCGTGAGGGCAACGCGGTTTTCGCCCGCTTTGGTTTCTTTTGGAATAGCAATTATCAAGGTACTTCGTTTTTAGACCACAAATTGTCCGAATTTAGGTGTTGACAGCCCCCGACCCCAGAGGGGAGTTAGCATCATATCTCCCCTCTGGGGTCGGGGGCTGTCAACATCTAAATTTGTCCAATTAAGGGCTCAGTTTAAAAAATCGAACCAAAGTAGTAAGTTTGTTTTAAAAAAGAAATAAAAAGGCGATAAAAATAGAAATCTTATGTCGAAAATATATTAAGTGAATAAATCCTACCGTAAGGATAAAACATTTTTTTCACAAAAAGCGTTTTCTTTAAAATTCCTATAAATGCCTAAGACACGTTTTTTACCGATGTTTCCGTTGAAGTTGGTTGTTTTTCCGGGTGAAAAACTTAATCTTCATGTATTTGAGCCGCGCTACAAGCAGCTTATGTTAGAGTGTCAAGCAGAAAATAAAACCTTTGGTATTCCGGCTTTTATTGACGGAAAACTGATGGACATTGGTACTGAAATTCGCCTTTTGAGCATTGAAAAACAATATGAGGATGGTAAAATGGACGTTTGTACAGAGGCAGTGGGTTTGTTCAAAATTGTTGATTTTTATACGCAAGCCATTGGTAAAATGTATGGGGCAGCGGATGTTGAAACGCTTAAAATACGAGAAACGGATGGCAATTTCATAAAGAATGAACAGATTTTGGGTAAAACGGGTGAGTTGTTTCGACTTTTAAATGTCAAAAAAGAGCTACCTTTCAATTCAGTTGATTTTAGAACGTATCACTTAGCGCATTATGTCGGTTTCACCATAGAACAAGAGTATGAATTTTTATGCTTAAAAACAGAAATAGAGCGCCAAGATTTCATGTATGACCACTTGACCCGTATCCTTCCCGTTGTGCGTGAAATGGAATTTTTACGCCAAAGAGCCTTGCTGAATGGGCATTTTAAAAATATTATTCCGCCAAAGTTTTAAGTAATAGTTTCGAAGCACTGGTTTAGTAAACGGAAAATTGAGAATAATTGATTTGATTTTGATTTTTTTGAAAAAAATCAAAATCAAATCAATTATTCTCAATTTTCCGTTTACTAAACCTTTTCAATTTAATTTTTTTATGAAAGATAAAGACGGTAAAAAATATGATATACCAGTAAAAAGCCTTCAAAAACTTGATTTTACTGAGGGTGTCGATTTTTATATTGAAAAAGGTCTGTATGTTTTCACTGAAAAATATTTGAAGGAGCGAGGGTTTTGTTGTCAAAATGGGTGTCGGCATTGTCCTTATAAAAAGGCTGAGAAAAAGGCTTAAAAACCCATTTTTACTGAGGGGGGGTCTGGTAAAAAAAGTTTTCACATTTTTTTATAGAAAGGCAAATGTATAAAAGTTTCGTTCTATTTTTACTCCATAAAATCATAAATTATGAAAAACCTAACATCATTCCTATTTATCTTATTCGTTTTTAATCTATCTGTTTCTGCTCAAAAAAAAGCCCTCGTCGGTGGCACACTCATTGACGGCTTCGGTGGTGAACCCATTCAAAATTCCGTTATTTTAATTGAAGGCGATAAAATTGTGAAAGTCGGAACTGTAGGCACAGTGGTGATTCCAAAAGATGCTGAAGTGGTTTCTACTGAGGGGATGTCTGTGCTGCCTGGCTTGTGGGATATGCACGTGCATTTGATGATAAATGGGCATTCCAACTATGAACATTGGGATAAAACCTACGCCAAAGTGCAACGCAGCATTATTATGCCTTCGTCTGC
>JAYUQN010000414.1:0-4293 GCA_043756725.1 Saprospiraceae bacterium | reverse complement strand
GACCGATTCTCGGAAGATATAGATTTGGTTGTTTTAAGAAAAGAAGGAGATAGCAATAGCAAAATGAAAGACAAAATTGCAAAAATTGGACATTGTGTTAATGCTGTATTGCCAGAAGCACTTGTTGGGTTGCCTTTGGCTTCTAAAACCATAGCATCTTGCGCCAAAAACATCGCTTTTCTATGTGTTTCTATAATATTTGATACATCTCGCATTTTTGAATATATAAGGCTTGTGGCTTTGAAAACTCTATGATGCTACTCACCAAATTTTTTGAATGACTATAAGGATGCAATGTAACCCCGTCATTATGACCTTCTTCTTTTAGACATAACACACAATTTTCAAGTAACATGCCTGTAAAATGTTGCGAAAGTACGTTATGAAGTTTGTCGTATAATTCCTCAAGGTGTATGTTTTTCATCCTAAAAATAAGTTATTATTTGATATTTTATGCAATATACATCTTTTATTTTTCAAAAAAGTCCTTTTAAGCAAAAAATACTGAGGGGGTACATCAAACACATAATTTATCATCGTTAGGTTTTATTGTTGAAAGGTCCTCCCTTGTTACATACAATCTTTCAAGGTTTCTATTATCTTTCCGCCTTTCTATCTCCAATTCGTATCTTAACCTCGTATATTTAAGTGTTTCCTCACCACCCCACTTATCTTTAACTTTTTTATCAACCAATATTTCAACCGCGAATGACATTTTATTAGCCGTTGTACCATCTGAATATATAGTAAAAAGCTCATTAGCATCTCCTCTTTGCTCATTAAAAGCCGTTTTCAAGTCTGTTTCAGCCATTCTTGAAAGCAAGCGCAAGGCATCAAACAAGTTGCTTTTACCTGAACCATTTGTACCTGCAATGACGACAAAAGGCGATAATTCTACTTTAAAGTGATGAAAAGTCTTAAAACCATTTATTTCAATAGATGTTATCATCTTATTTTTTATTGTACCATAATTTTAACTCTGCTTTTTACAATCTCAAATTTACCAATTTTTATGTAAAATAGGCTTCGATTTACTCATTTTACTGAGGGGATAAAAATAAAGTTTTATTTAGAGTTTTATTTTCTTCAATCTATCCATCTCTCTTTTATTCTCCCGTTCCTTAATATTTGCCCGCTTATCATGCGTTTTTCGACCCTGTGCCAAAGCAATTTCTAACTTCACAAAACCTCTTTCATTAAAATAAAGGCGATAAGGCACGATGGTGAAACCCTTTTCACTCACCCGCCGAATCAAGGCTTTCATTTCTGCCCCCCTCAGTAAAAGTTTGCGCAAGCGGCGGGCGTCGTGGTTGTAGTAGGTGCCTTGCGAATATTCAGCGATGTACATGCTTTTCACATACAATTCATCATCTTTGAAATAGCAATACGCATCATTCAAATTCGCCGAACCTTCTCGCAACGACTTGACCTCCGTGCCTTGAAGCATCACACCCGCTTCATACTTTTTTAAAAAAGCATATTCATGTTCCGCCTTGCGGTTCACGACTTGCGGGTTTTTAAATCTTTTATCTTTTGACATTATAAGTTATAAGTTTTTAGTTGTCAGTTATCAGTTTTAGACTCTACACTTTCCAGATACTTTATAAAACCTGTTAATATTTTTCCTATTTCACTAAATAGAGTTAATCCATCTTGAAAAACCGAATCTGTTATATAGTTAAGTCTTTTTGCAAGATAAAGCATAGATTTTACCTCACTATTTGACCCTTTTGAAATATACATAAATCGAATAAATTCTTTTCTACTGCTTCTATCGAATCCTTCTGCAATATTATTTGAAATAGAAACGGAGGCTCTACAAATCTAGTTTTTAAATCCGAAATCTTTACTATCTGAAAAATGCAGATATATAAAAACAGCACCATCTTGCCCCTTTTGCCAAGCAATAATATCTTCAAATTTAGAAATTCCCATAGTATAATTGATTTTGAATTAAAAAATATAGTAATAAAAGTTACCAGTTGACCGCTTTAAGTTGTCAGTTTCAACATCTAAAACTTAAAACTTAAAACTGTTTAGAGCCATCTTTTCATTCTAAAATAAATAAGCTGCAAAATAGCGATTAAAATCATTAATGCCCATACGCCATAGTAACCATTTTTATAATGCAGTTCGGGGAGGTGGTCAAAATTCATACCGTACACCCCGACTATAAAGGTTAGAGGAATGAAAATGGAGGACACAATCGTCAAAACTTTCATCACATGATTGGCTCTATTGGACTGTTCGGCGTGGTACAAATCATTCAAATTTTGAAGCATATCTCTTTGATTCTCAATTAGTTCTGCCACTTGTGAAATATGGTCGTAGAGGTCTCGAATATAAACCGTATTAGCGGGATTGACAAATTCGCCATCTTCTCGTGCAAAGCGTCCTATGACCTCACGCATGGGTAAAGTAGCTCTTCTGATTTCGGATTGTTGTCGTTTCAACTGATAAATATTATTGCGAACGGTTGTCTTGAATTGTGTTAAAATTTGATTTTCAAGATTTTCAATCGCTTCCTCTGTTTTATCTAAAATCAAAAAATAGCCATCTACGATATAATCTATCAAGGCATAAGCCAAATAATCGGCTCCTTTATGGCGTATTTTACCCAAACCTTTATGCAATCGCTCGCGGATAGTAGCGAATAAATCGTCCTTATCTTCTTGAAAAGTGACGATGAAATTTTTACCGAAAAAGAAAGCAATTTGCTCCGTCGTTACTTCAAGTGTTTGATTATCAATGCGTTGTGCACGTGCTATCAAAAAAATGCCATTTTGATAATCTTCCCATTTAGGGCGTTGTTGTGTGTTCAACACATCTTCCAATGCCAGTGGGTGTATGTGAAACGTTTGTCCGATGCGCTCTATAAATTTCACATCGCTCAATCCCCGAACATCGTACCATGTTATCATGCCTTCTTTTGCCAAAAGGCAGTTATCACCCCCCTTCCCATCGGGACTCCTATGGAGCAGTATTTTCTCTGAAATAGCGGTTTCATCATATTGAATCACCGTGACATCCGAGGTTTTAGTCGTCGAATCGCCTGTATAAACTAAGGTGCCGGGGGGTAATCCCGTTTTGCGGTGTTTTCGTTTTTTTGACATTTTACTTAAAAAACTTATATTTTACGATACAATAAATCGCCCTAAATCCATCCTTCCATCCAATTTTTTTACCTTCTGCATAAGAGCGACCGTAATAAGAAATCCCCACTTCATAGATGCGTACATGCGGTACGCGCGCCATTTTAGCGGTCACTTCGGGTTCAAAACCAAAGCGTTTTTCAGTCAAATTCAGGCTTTGAAGGATGTCCCTTTTGAAAAGTTTATAGCAGGTTTCCATATCCGTAAGATTCAAATCGGTCATAAAATTAGACAAAAAAGTGAGCGATTTGTTGCCAATAGAATGCCAAAAGAATAAAATACGGTGGGGTCTGCCGCCCATGAAACGAGAACCATAGACCACATCGGCAAAACCATCTAAAATAGGTTGGAGTAAAATATTGTACTCCCGAGGGTCATATTCAAGGTCAGCGTCTTGAATAATGACATAATCACCCGTCGCATGTTGTATGCCCGTATGCAAAGCCGCCCCCTTCCCCCGATTGGTTTCATGCTTAAAATACCGCATATCCAAGTCAGGGTTAGCTTCCCGATAGCTCACAATAGCCCCCTCAGTATTATCGGTTGAACAATCATTGGTGATGATTATTTCCTTCGTCATACCACCCGTCAATTGCACGGCTTTCACCTTATTCAAAATGAGATGAATGGTGCGTTCTTCGTTGTAAGCGGGAATGATGATGGATAATTTCTGCGGCATATAAAAGGTTTTATTTCAAAATCGGGGCAAAGATAAGTTTGTATTGAGGAATTTATTACTAAGTAACGAGTAAATATTAACTTGGTGTAGTTTTACTAAAGAAAGTAAAAACAATAAACAACTAATTTTTTGGTACTTTCGTAAATTTAGTGGGTGCAGGAATTGAAAATGGAACCATTGTTCTTCTACTTGAATTTAGTTGCCCGTAGAGACGTTGCAGTGCAACGTCTCTACCTGCCCACCCACTAAATTTACGAAAGTGCCAATTTTTTTTTTTAGTCTCCCTATGAAACGTAAGTTTAGAAATAACTTTTAACTTTAATTTTTCAACCACCTTTTATACATGAAACGGGGTAAAATGCTGATAATTTAACGGCAAAATGATGCAAAGACGTTGCAGTGCAACGTCTCTACATTGGCAAAATACCCCAAAATGCTATAAAAAAATGACGTAGAGACGTT
>JAYUQN010000413.1:0-4296 GCA_043756725.1 Saprospiraceae bacterium | reverse complement strand
TTTTTGCAAAGATAAAACATAAAATAAATATTTTTGATTGATAATAGGTTGCTTTATGAGTGTTTAATTTTGAATTAAGTTTTTCAAACTTTCCTCATTATTTTTTAAAACGAAAAGGAGATGCTCCCCCAAAGTAACTTTTAGATGGTATCACATTTTGAGATACCATTGAATTGATTTCTTCTGTAGAAAGTTCAAACATAAAATCAAGAGGGAATCTACCTAAGTAATTTTCGTTCAAACCACGGTGTTCTTTTCATTTTGAAATAGGTTGAAAAATAACGATAAAATTACAACACACACACACCCAATCAAATTCAACCACAAAAACGCTGTCAAATCTATCCACCAACAATAAATAACCACTGCTTCTGCCAACAATGCCGCCCAAAAAACCGCATCTCCTTTCACATTTTTTAAGTAAAAACCAACTAAAAATACGCCTAAAATAGTCCCATAAAACCAAGACCCTAAGATATTTACGGCTTCTATTAAACTGCCAATATTTGCCGTAAACTGCGCCACAATGATGCAAAATATGCCCCAACCTAAGGTTATCCACCTTGAATAGATATAATAATGCCTTTCACTTCCATTCGGATTAATGAGCCGCTGGTAAATGTCCACAACGGTACAAGAAGTCAGCGAATTGAAAGCAGATGCCATTGACCCCATCGAAGCTAACAAAATAACCGCAATCAACAAACCGACGATGCCGACGGGCAAATATCTTGTAACAAATGAAAGAAAAATATAATTGGTATCACTGACATCGGCATTCGGATTTTGCCCTTTCATCAAATCCTTTACCTCTTTTCTTAGGTCATTGGTTTTACCATTTAAGGCTTGTACTTGGGCAACATTATCCTTAATTTCACCCTCATTATCAGCTTTTATAGCCGTTATCATCTTGGTAACAGCCGCTTTTTTCTCTTCAAAAACTTTCGTATTTCGCTCTGAAATGTCTTTATACTGAGGGGTCTGTTCCACCTTTTGTAGCTCTGTTTTATTGAAAAAAAGCGGCGGTTGCTCAAACTGATAAAACACAAAAACCAATGCCCCAACCATCAAAATAAAGAACTGCATTGGTATTTTCAAAATGCCATTCATCAACAAACCCAGACGACTTTGCCCTATGGATTCGCCCGATAAATACCGCCCGACTTGCGATTGGTCTGTGCCAAAATAAGACAATTGTAAAAAGAAACCACCTATCAAACCTGACCAAACATTGTAGCGATTGGAGAGGTCAAATTTCCAATCAATGACATTGGTTTTACCCATTTTACCCGCTATTTGTAGCGAATCGGTGAAACCAATGCCCGCAGGCAGCATTTTCACGCACATATAACCCGCAATAAACATGCCCGCCAAAACAACAAACATCTGTTGCAATTGGGTATACGATATGGTTTTTGACCCGCCAAAAACGCAATAAATGGTAACAATAGAGCCTGTTAAAATATTCGTCCAATACAAATCCCAACCTAAAATAGTTGTTAAAATAATGGAAGGTGCAGCAATTGTTACACCTGTGGAAAGTGCGCGAGGAATGAGGAATAAAAACGATGTCAAAACCCTCGTTTTCAAATCAAATCGCTCTTCTAAAAACTGATAAGCGGTGAAAACTTTCAACCGTTTGAAAAGCGGAATAAACGTAATGGCAATAACAATCATCGCCAAAGGCAAGCCGAAATAAAATTGCACAAACCGCATCCCATCAGTATAGGCTTGCCCGGGTGCGGAAAGAAAAGTAATCGCACTCGCCTGCGTTGCCATCACAGACAGCGTGACGTGATACCAGGGTAAAGTGCGGTCAGCCAGAAGATATCCTTCCATATTGTGCCGCGCCGTACGTCCTTTCCACATACCAAAAGCGACGATACCGCCGAGCGTTAAAACAAGAACAAGCCAATCTATATAGGTCATAAATCTGTTATTGGTTAAGCAAAGAGTAGTTGCGAATTTATTCGCAACGTAAAAAAATGCAATATTAAATTTTTTATTATTACTTAAAACAATATTTAGTTTAGAAATAGTGCTTAAAAAGTTGTTTATATTTCATCAACTTCCACGTTGCGAATAAATTCGCAACTACAGGTACTATGAAAAATATTTGCCAAATAGGTATAAAAAAGCAATGGTCAACACCAAACTAAGGGCGACCCAAATATACAATTGTCGCCATGTTTTCACAAAAGGGGGCAACGATTCTTTGTCTTCTTCTTTGTGCATGCGTGTATTTTTTATGTTGAAAGAGTTATGATTTTATACAAAGTTGCAAAGATATAAAAAAATACCCCCCTCAGTATTGACGTAAGACTGTGGTAAATAAATTAAATTTTACCTATCTTTGTTTTCAATTGAATTGAATATAAGAATTTCAAGAATTTGAACTGTTTCGTCAGTTTTTTTTATCAAGATAAGATTTATTTTACATAAACCTCCTATTTCATGCGCTCCTCTATTATTACCACGCTATTTTTGCTTTTCACTTTTCAGAGTATTTGCCAAACTAAAAATGCAGCAAAACAGAAGTCTAATGACCTGAAAATCAACGGATTAAGTTTCGTAGCCCCCCGTAAACCCATTTCAGAATTGGCGATGAAAGAGGTGCAGTCCGTCAATGCCAATTGGATTGCCGTGATTCCCTACGGTTTTTCACCCAAAGACAAACCCGAATTGCGCTTTCACAATGACACTTCTGGCATGTGGGGTGAAACGCCTCGAGGCGTACAAGCGTGTATTGACTCTGCCCACAGCAAAGGCATAAAAGTGATGATAAAACCCCAAGTATGGATTCGGGGTGGTTGGACGGGTGGCATGGATTATCCAACGAACGAAGAGTGGGTGCAATGGGAACAGGCTTATGAAAAGTATATTTTGACCTTTGCAGAAGTGGCTCAACGCGCCAAAGCGGATATGTTTTGCATCGGCACAGAGTTTAAAACCTCCACCACAAAACGGGAAGTCTTTTGGCGCAGTTTGATAAAAAGAGTAAAAACCATCTATACTGGTAAACTCACTTATGCTTCCAATTGGGATGAATATATGCTCGTTCCATTTTGGGATGCTTTGGATGTGGCTGGTATTGATGCGTATTTCCCTTTGGTGCAAAAAGAGACCCCCTCAGTATCAGAGCTAAAAACGGCTTGGAAACCTTTAGTTGAAACGCTTAAAAAGTTTCAGCAACGTATTAAAAAACCCGTTGTGTTCACAGAATATGGTTATTTGGATACCGACGGCTGCGCTTACAATTCGTGGGAAATTGAAAAACGCCTAAAAGATGTCAATATCAACCAACAAGGACAAGCGAATGGTATTGAGGCTTTATTGACCACATTTTCAAAAGAACATTGGTGGGCGGGTGGTTTTATCTGGAAATGGTATCCCGAATCGCGAAAAAGAGATAAAGATTATTCGCCGCAAGGGAAAATGGCTGAAAAGGTTTTGAAAGAAATGTATTTTAAGAAATGATGAATGATGAATTTTACCCCCCTCAGTATTTTTCATAAAAATTTGATTTTAATATGAATGCGAATAACAAATAATAAATAATAAATAATAAATAAAAATGAGTGAAAATATCCACCGCCGCCGTTTCATCGCCCTCACTGCTTTAAGTGCAGTCAGCAGCATCGCTATTGTGAAAAATGCAAAAGCACAACAGCAACCCTTGCCGCAAACAGGGGCGACGCTTAAAAATGATACAACACCTGCGCCCAAACGCCCTCCAAGACCCGACCCTTTGGCAGCCGAGCTTGTGAAAGAATGGGTTGGCAAAGCCCATAGCGATTTTGCCTATATAAAAGCCGCTTTTGAAAAAGAACCCCGTTTACTCAACGCCGCTTGGGATTGGGGCGGTGGCGATTTTGAAACCGCTTTGGAAGCCGCAGGACATGTCGGCAATAAAGAAATTGCTAATTTTTTACTGGCACAGGGCGCACGGATGAATGTCTTTTGTGCGGCTATGCTCGGTAAGTTGGATATTGTGAAAAGCATTCTTACGACCTTCTCCGATTTGAAAGAATCGAAAGGTCCACACGGTTTACAACTCATGCATCATGCTAAAAAAGGAGGGGCTGAGGCACAAGCGGTTTTGGATTATTTGGTTTTGATTGATGCGAAATAGGCTTACATAAGCTAAGGAAATGATGAATGATGAATTTGCAAACGAATAATTATCAATGAATTATATAACGGAATTATCTACTTTGTGGTACAAGAAGTTATAACTTATTGATTATCAACATTTAGGAAATTTTAAAAATTTCCTAAATGTGCGCTTGTACCACA
>JAYUQN010000412.1:0-4298 GCA_043756725.1 Saprospiraceae bacterium | reverse complement strand
GAGTTTACGGTTTCTATTGGGTTTATACCGCATTTTTGCAACCTTCAAAACAGCTAATTTTTATAAGAAAGACGGTATTTATGTAGCTTATACTGATGGTACATCCCGAGGTAATCGGGAGGGAATAACTCAGCCGTTTTCATTTTTTAATTTCATTTTTATCAACGATAGAACACTACAAGGAATTGATTTTCAAAACATTATGCAGCATGAAAAAGCGCATGTAAAACAAGGGCACTCCTTTGATGTGGTGTTTATAGAACTTATAAACATGGCGTTTTGGTTTAGCCCTTTGATTTATTTGTATAAAAATTCGCTGCGCATTGTGCACGAATATTTAGCAGATGCGGCGGTTTTACGCGCCGTTTCAAAAAAACAATATGGCACTTTGTTGATACAACAATCGCACTCTGGTAGGGCGATGGCACTCGCTAATCCTTTTTTTTCACAACTTAAAAAACGCATAATCATGATGACACGTAATCCGTCAAAGCGGCAAGCTCTGGGGAAATATGTCTTCGCCTTGCCTATTTTTTTATTGCTCGTTTCGTTTTTAGCGACACCTAACAATGCGGCGATGAAAGCCACTGAAAATGTAAGTCATGAAGTGGCTTCAAAAATGAGTGATTTGGATGAAAAATTTCAAGATTTTAAATTAAAACCCTTAAATAATGGGGATTCTGTAAAATCGAAAGTGCCATCTGTTATTGTTAGTATTAATGGTAAATCAGGGTGGTTATCGGTTGAGGAAGTCCGAAAATTAGATAAAATGGTGCTATTTGAAAAACAGACTTATCATGGTTTTTTAAATCCTATTGGGGATGATATTGGCGAAGTGACGAGCTTTTTTCTTCAATTAACCATTCGTAAAAAAGTGAATGGTGAAACCGTTGAAACAACTCAAATAGCCGAATCAAATGATGGAAAGTTTACCGATGAAATACGTAATTTATTGAAAAACGCAGAAGATGGTCACCAATTTCATTTTAAAAATATTAGTTTTAAAATGAAAAAAGAGCCTTTTTTAAGTTGGAATGTAGGGGAAATTTATATTACAGCCATAGATAAAAATAAATTAGAGCGTTGGGGTAATCTACCTATAACAACGCAAGCTATAGGAAGGGATGATAAAGGAAAATACCTATTTTATAAAAACGAAAACGGCGATATGTCTATTGAGGCGTTTAAAAAAATAACAGAACTCCATTTTCATAGAACAGACTATGACTATTCCGGTTCGGCAAGAGGCGAATCGCTTTTTACCATAACTCGGGTTACTAATAAGGGTGGGAACAGTTATATTTCAAATGAAAAAACAGGATTGGACTTGGAAAATAAAAAATTTAGTGAAAAAGGTAGGAAACTCATTCAAGCAGCAGAAGAAGGAGATGTTTATCAGTTTTTAAACATACGTTTTACAGAAATGGATAAAAAAACTGTGGGTGTTCCGAATATAACATTTTACATAAAAAAAAATGACATTTCAGATGAAAAACCCATTGTCTGTTTACCGTTAGGAGCCTCTACGCCTGTTACAGGTGGTGAAATAAAGCTGGGCATTTTTCAAAATATTGATGGGTTGATGCTTAAAAACAATCCTAAAAAAGAGTATCGAATTACTCAATTTCATATCTATAAAATAGCTAAATCGGGTCTGGTTTCAAAGATTTTATTGAATGAAGGCAATGCTTTACAAGGCGAGGCGAGAACGTTGGTTGAAAAAGCAGACTATGGCGATGGGTTTTATTTCAAAGATGTTTTGGTGAGTAAAAACTTTTCTAAAGAGTTGGAAAATTTTGGAATGCTTCATTTTACGATGGGTGATTATAGTAAAAATCCAGATTTGCCTGTACCGCAATTTGCCGAAAGACAAGGTGGAATGATAACTAAAGAGGCTTTTTTGAAATATAGCGAGGTGAAATTAATTGACCGTCAAACAGGGAAAGAATCAAAATATGAATTAGAGAGTTTTATCCTTGTCCATGTTCCTCGAAAGGATGACCCTCGACAAATTAATTGGTCGGTTAAAAATCAAGGCGGTTTAAAAACGCTTTTAGATAAAGCAGAAGAAGGCGATAGTTATAATTTTATGGATATAAAAGTACGTTATCCAGGGAGTTCATTAAGTATGGATATAGGTGGGATGAATTTTTTTATCAGTGACAATTTGATTGACGGTGCGCCTAATCAAGTGATTTTTGATGGAAATCCAAGAAAAAGTGCTTTACCTGTTCAAAAACCTCGAAGCAATAGTCTAATATTTCCACGAGATACAACCCTTGCTACTTTAACAGACGTAGATGAATTTCCTCAATTTCAAGGCGGTCAAGATACGATGTTCAAATGGTTGAGTAAAAATATCCGTTATCCAGCAGCAGCCCGAGAAAGACGCGTGGAGGGCACAGTATATGTTGGTTTTGTGGTTGAAATAGATGGAAGCATAAGCGATGTGAAAATAAAACATGAGCCATTTTATCCAAAAGATACTTTGAAAATTTTGGAAACAAATGGTATGCAAGGTTTCAAATTGGTGAACAGCCGCGCCGAAGGGTCGTTAGGGCGTGAAGCGAAAAGGGTTGTTTCCGCTATGCCGAAATGGACAGCGGGTAGGAAGAAAGGGCAAGCTGTGCGGGGGGCTTATACGCTACCGATAAAATTTAAGTTGGAATAATAAATTTAAGAAGTGAAAATTCTTAGTTTTTTAATGAAGCAGTAGATTCTTTTTATAAAAAGTAATTTAGTCTTTGAAAAATGGTATAAGTCATTTAAATTTGTTGAAAAATAAGGTAAATGAAAGAAATAACGATTCGTGTTCCAACACCTCAATTTGAGTTTTTCATGGAGTTACTTAAAAATCTCCAATTTGCAACTGTTGAAAAAGTTGTTGAAGAATTACCGACAGCCGCACAACAAGCGTTTGAAGAAGATTTACGCGAGGCATTAAAGCAAGCAGAATTACATCGGCAAGGTAAAATTAAGTTGAAAAATGCAAGAAATTTTATATTAGAACTTAAAAAAGAAAAGAACTTGATGCCTTATTGAAAAAAATCTTTAGATAAGAATCATATTATAAAAATTTAAAAGCCATTGTTTCAATTTGAGACAATGGCTTTTTAACGAAAATTACTGAGGGGGGTATTGTTATCACTATTTTTTTATCTTTGCTTCCCGTTTCCCAATACAATTTAGAAACGGCATTGTATTGGCATAATACGGCTTTGAGAATCAACTACATTCATATCGGAATCATTGCAAAATGTCCGACAATACCCTTTTTTACAAATGAAACAATGTATTACTTTATTTATAATCCTTTGCATATCAAATAGTTATGCTCAAAATGGCAGAGTGCTTCAAAATGAAATTGAAAAAGCCATGACCTATGAGGTGGATATGGATACATCCAAAACCACAGGTTGGGTGATTGGTTGCATTGATAATGACTCGGCTTGGATATATGGCTATGGGCGTGTAGTAAAAACAAAAGACACCAAACCCGATGGCAATTCTGTTTTTGAAATAGGCGGTACTTCTAAAATTTTCACAGGGGCAGTCATTCACAAATTGGTTGAAACGCAGGTTTTACACTACGATTCTACCATCAATACCTATCTGAAACCTGCTCAACGTTTCCCACTTGGCAATAAATTAACGCTCTTGCAAGTCATGACACACACCAGCGGTTTTTCCAAATTGCCAGACGATTTTGGCATGAATGAATATGACCAAGACCAACCTTATATCACTTATACTGAGGGGGCACTTTTTGACAATCTGAAAAATATAGATACCGCTTATATGAAGGTTGGGAAATATCAATATTCGCATATCAACCATGCCCTGTTAGAAATCGTCATTAAAAACAAAGGGAATTATGCCGATTTGGACAAATTTGAAAGCCATTTAGCAGATACCAATGTCACTTATGCACAAGGTTACAATCCAGGGCAACGCCCCGTTTCACCGTGGCATTTTGGTGAAACTTTTCGTTTTTCGCTCGGCATGAAATCAACGATGAATGAAATGCTGGATTTTATGAAAATACAAATGGGAATTAAAGACAGTCTTACCTACAAATCTATCGCTGAAACGCAAAAATCACTTTTTAAAACAGATATTGATAAAAACACATCGGTCGGTAAAATTTGGCACGTTTTGAAAATCAAAAAAGATGTGCAAGTTTGTATTCAATCAGGTTCTACAAATGGGCAATCGGCTTTTGTGGCTTTTGTGCCCAAAACGAAAACGGCGGTTGTCGTTTTCGCCAATTCTCGCATGGTGCAGAGCAAATTGGGGAT
>JAYUQN010000411.1:0-4307 GCA_043756725.1 Saprospiraceae bacterium | reverse complement strand
AAATATTCTTTTTGATTTAAAATACCGTCAAAAAAGTTCCATGCAAAAAACGAATCGTAGGCTTGTGGTTCGAGCGTTTCAACAATATAACGGGCTGCATTTTGATTGGTGGAAACCCAAAAATCACCTTTGAAAAACTGCCGTTTCAAAACCTTTTTTTCAACTGAAACATCACGGTTAAAATGGTGATTTTCATAAGGCGTTGCACTCGATTTATAATCTGAAATATTGTAAAATTCCGCTTCCACGAGGCTGTCTTTAGAAAGTGGAGTCATTTCAACACCATTCCAACGCAATCTTTCAATCACCGCTTGGTAAGACTGCGGCACAATATACGCTTTTGGTTTTGTCACCGTTTGGCGCACTTTGAAATGCGGCATATAGGGTATTTCACGCTCAAAAGGCTGCGTTCTATCGTAAAAAAGACGAGGCAAACCGCTTATTTCACTCGTTTTATAACCCGCTTCAAAGCCTTTAAATAAAATGCGTTCTTTGCGGCTTGTATCCAATGACCAATGCACATCAAACGTAGTTTTATTTTTATAATCCAAAATCGCTTTTTGTTTATTAGCTAAAATGGTTGAAAAATCGTCGTGCATAACATGAATCATACAATCCATAAAGGAGTATGTGGCTTTTACACGGTCTGGAAAAGGCTTTAGCATGTGCGTTTCAGGCACAAAACCAATGCAATTATGCAAAGCCGCATAACCCGAAGAATAGCGGGGTGAGTCATAAAAACCTTGAATACCTTCCTCTACTTTGTCTTCAAAACTCACGTAGGGAATCATGCCCCAACCCAATTTTTTCATATCGCTGAAAAGACGGGGCAACAGCTTATTCTGTTGATAATCAGCAAGATAGCTATTGAGTTTGTCTTTTTGAGTGGATAGCATCGTCATTGTGTATTGATAATCTGCGCCATTGGAGGTGTGGTTATCAATGAAAATATCGGGTTGCCATGCTGTAAAAAGTTTATTGAAAGACTGGGCATTTCGAGTATCACATTTTATAAAATCCCGATTCAAATCCAAATTTCGACTATTGCCTCTGAAACCATAACTATCAGGTCCATTTTGATTGACCCGGCTTGTCCAAGCCCGATTTAAAACGCCATCCACATTATAATAAGGTATAACCACCAACACAATGTTTTTCAAAAACTTCTGATTGTCTTTGCTAAAAAGATAATCCCGCAAGAGCATCATCGTAGCGTCCACACCTTCGGGTTCGCCCGGGTGTATGGCATTGTTGATGAACAGGACGGTCTTGTTTTTCAACCGTGCCGCCTTCGGTGTAAACGTTTCATCGAGCGATAAAATGGCTACGTGCAACGGTTTTCCAATATCCGTCACCCCCGCTTCCTTGAATTTCAACAATTTAGGAAACGCTTTCGCCAATTTTTGATAATAGGCGACCCCCTCAGTATAAGGGGCTGTTTCGTTGTTGTTTTTTTCAAAATGGGTGGTGAAATCGGCTTTGTTTTGGGCGGTTGCGGTGAAAAATAGGAACGATAAAAAGAAAAAAGATACACGCATTGGTTATGGTTTTTTATTTGAATTAGGATGCTAAGGATTTTTAAAGATGCTAAAGATTTAGATACCCCCTCAGTATTTTCACACGAATTGCACGAATGTTACACGAATTTCACAAATTTAGATGTTGACAAGTCATTTTTCAAAGAAAGAAGTGCTGTCAACATTTAAATTTGTGAAATTCGTGTAACATTCGTGTAATTCGTGTGAAAATCTCTAGCATCTAAATTTAATTATCTCTGCACCCGTCCACTGCCATCACCTTTCACTAAAGCCATGACTTCTTCAACGGTGACGTGGTTCAAGTCACCCGGAATAGTGTGTTTCAAAGCACTGGCAGCCACGCCAAATTCAGCCGCCGCTTTCATGGATTTGCCTGTTACCAAACCATAAATAAAACCACTGGCAAAGCTGTCACCACTGCCCACACGGTCAATGATGCGGACTTCATAATGCTTGGTATGGTAAAATTCTTCGCCATCATACACCAGCGCACTCCAACCATTGTCAGAAGCACTGTGGCTTTCACGGAGGGTAGAAGCGATGTATTTGAAGCCAAATTTCTCTTTCATTTGCTTGAAAACGCTCTTGTAACCATCCATATTCAATTCCCCTTTTTCAATATCCGTACCTTCTGATTTGAAACCCAAAGTCGTTTCTGCATCTTCTTCATTCCCGATGCACACGTCCACATACTGGCAAAGACGGCTCATAACTTCCTGCGCTTTTTCCTTACTCCACAGTTTTTTGCGGTAATTTAAATCTATACTGGTCGTAATGCCTCTTTCTTTTGCCGCTTTCAAAGCCGCTTCGGTTAAAGCAGCCGCTTTATCGCTCAAAGCGGGGGTAATACCTGTTGTGTGAAACCAATCAGCCCCTCTGAAAATAGCATCGAAATCAAATTCTGACACATCGGCATCGGCAATAGAGGCTCCTGCACGGTCATAAATAACTTTACTTGCCCGCATGGCTGCCCCAGTTTCTAAAAAATAAATACCAATGCGCTCGCCACCACGGGCAATGTGCTTGGTTTCAACACCGTATCGGCGCAAATGATTGATGGCAGATTGCCCAAGCGCATCTTTTGGTACTTTTGTTACGAACACGCCTTGCTCGCCATAATTGCAAATAGCGGCTGCCACATTCGCTTCACCACCACCGTAAGTGACATCAAAACTGTTGGACTGTTCAAAACGTTTGTAATCGGGTGTGGAGAGACGCATCATGATTTCTCCTAATGTTACGACTTTTTTAGACATCTTAATTGATTTTTTAGTATTAAAAATAAGGTAACTACTCAGGTTGTGAAAATAATTTAATTTTATCAAAATTGTAAAAAAGTATTACCTTGCAAGTATGACTGAACGAGAAGAAATTGCGTTACTCCGCACAGAAAATGCTGCGCTTCGGCTTGAAAACGAAGTTTTTCGAGTTGAAAACCTTCAATTTCGCCAAGATATTGCATCTTTGACGGAAAAGGTGACGCTTTTACTTACGCAGTTATCTACACCTGTCATCAAAAAAGATTCTCATAATTCTTCCTTATCCCCCTCTTCTGATTTTAGTGTCCCAAAAACAAAAAGCCTTCGTACTGCCAGTGTGCTAAAAAGTGGTGGTCAAATTGGTCATACTGGGACAACTTTAAAGATGACAGCTATGCCTACCAGAATTATTGATTTAAGAGATAACTATTGTGTTGAGTGTGGTGAATGCCTCAAAGAAGCCACATTTATTTTACAAAGTAAACGACAAGTTATAGAAATACCGCCTATTGTTCCTATTTATGACGAATTTCGTCAATATAGTTGTACTTGTCCAAAATGTCAGCGCAAACAAATTGCTGCTTTTCCGCTTGGTGTCAATGCCCCTATTCAATATGGTGCAAGCGTAGAAGCCTTTGTTTGTTATTATTCTGTTTATCAATATATTCCTTTTGCACGGCTTCGCAATCTTTTTATGCAGACCTTTTGTTTACCCCTTTCACAAGGTACGATTGGTAATATCCTTGAACAGTCAGCTAAGAAATGTGAAGGTGTTTATCAAGCTATCAAGGCGCAAATCGCTGAAAGTGAAGTAGTTGGCTCAGATGAAACAGGTGCTAAAGTCAATGGTGCTAAATGGTGGTTTTGGGTATGGCAAAATATACTCAATACTTTTATCATTGCTTCCAATAATCGGGGCTTCCAAACTGTTCAAAGCGTTTGGCAAGATAGCTTAAAAAATACCATTTTAGTTACCGACCGATGGGCGGCACAATTAAAAGCCCATACAAAAGGCAATCAATTATGTCTACCGCATCTGCAACGTAATATTATCTTCTTAGAAGAATCAGAAAAACACCCCTTTGCCACGCAATTCAAACAATTACTCTCAGATATTTTTACGATAAGAAAAAAACTTGTCCTCCAAGAAATGCCTTATAAACTAGATGACATAGATGCCAAAACCTTAGAAAATAGAATTAATTCGTTGCTTGTAATCACCATTGACAAGGATAAATACCCCAATACACTCACTTTTCAAGCATCAATGCTCAAATATCGAAATCATTTAACCCCGTGTTTATATAATTTAGACATTCCGCCAGATAATAACGGCTCTGAAAGAGCCATTAGAAATATTAAAGTTAAGCAAAAAGTATCGGGTCAATTTAAATCAGGGCAAAACGCTTTTTGTGTCATTCGCTCTGTCATCGATACCCTTCGTAAAAGAGGCGTAGAGGTACTCCCTTGCCTAACTCAAATCATCAAACTACAACCTGTGTAGTTACAA
>JAYUQN010000410.1:0-4320 GCA_043756725.1 Saprospiraceae bacterium | reverse complement strand
CGTTTTGACGCGTCCCCTTTTTCCATAACCTAACATTAGTTGTTTGTTGCAGATTGCTGCTCGATTATTTCGATGGTCTCTGGACCAGAAAGTATTCTAAATTCGGTACGGCGATTTTGTAAATGTTCTTCATCTGAACATTTTACACCGTTTTTACATTGATTCACTAAGCGCGTTTCACCATATCCCTTTGCTACAATTTTGCTGCGCTCAATGCCTTTGCTTACCAAATAATCTTTTACACCAACAGCTCTTTTTTGAGACAATTCAAGGTTATATTTATCAGAACCTCTTGAGTCAGTATGAGAGCTTAGCTCAATCGTCATATCTGGATATTTGGTCATAATGCTTAGCATATAATCCAAAGACTGCTGTGCCAACGTCCAATCTTCCATTTCAGCCTCATTTGCCGCAAATTTATCTAATTTATAGTAAAGATTTTGCAATTTTATACGCTCATTGCGTTTCACAAGGATGACTTTCGGCTTCAAATTTAAGACTTTTTCTATTGTCGTGGTCTCTTTTATATCATTTGTTGAAAATTTTACCGTATCGGAGGTAAAACCTTGCTTCGAGCCTATCAACAAATATTGTTTATTCAAAATTAAATCGCTGTTGTAATTATCTCCCGTTTTAGATTCCGCTTTTTTACTTGCCAATTCAGTCAGTTGATAGGTCACTTTACTGAGGGGGGCACCATTGCTCAAAGCAGAGGCTTGTAAAAACGCCATAATTACGGGTAATGGTCTTAACACAATTTTCTTATCTATTGTTTTATTTTCTTTGATACCAACGGTGTTAAACTCTGTTGTATCACTGTAATAACCTTTGCGAGACGTGATAATCATATAACCTTTGTTGGTCACCAAATCCGAGCGATAAGTGTCAATTGTTTGCTCGTCGGGTTTGCCCGGTTTGCCGTTATTGACTTCCATAAAACGATAATTCACACCCGATAATTGTTTTTTGCCATCAGTGGTAATGGCTATCAAATTGATTTTGATAGGTTCTTTTTGCAAAATATAAATGTCTTCGCAACACGTACGGCTTTTCAAAGAGCGTCCACCCGGACGATTTGAAAGTAAAAAAATGCTTCCGTCGGCATCCATATTGAAATAACGGTCATTGACAGCCGAGTTGATGCCTTTACCCATGTTTTCAGGTTTTGACCAAGTTGTGCCATTCCAAGCCGTTGAAAAAATATCGAAACCGCCGATAGTCGGTAAACCATTTGAGCTGAAATACAATTTACCTTCTCTATAAAAAGGCGTTTCTTCATCGCCTATGGTGTTGATGGGTGCACCAATATTGACAGGGGTTCCAAAAGTGCCATCTGCATTTTTAGAAGCATAATAAATATCAAAGCCTCCTTTTGTTCCTTCCATGTTTGAAGAGAAAAACAGGGCTTCTTTGCCATAAATTTCACCCACACAAGGATGTTTTACCATAAAATTGCCATTCACACCCGCTACTTCTTTCGCTGCTGACCATGCTTCACCTTGTTTTGTAGCTAAAAACAAGGTGCTTTTTGAAACTTCATTGCCATTCAATTCTATGCGTGTGAAATACATGGTATTGCCATCAGGTGAAACATATACGCTGCCGTGATTCGCTCCTTGACGGTTTACATCGCCGCCAATTGGCTCTGGTTCAAGCCAAGTTCCACGAGGACTGCGCTCGGCTTTCATCACTTTTGAATAGTAATCTCCTGCCTTATCATCGAGCGTAATCATTTTATCGTTGCGAAAACTGGTAAAATACAGCACCGAACCATCGCTGGATACTGAGGGGGAGTATTCATTGTTTGGCGTATTCACTTTATTACCCGCATTGGTGATGGTCATTGTCAAATTTTCTTTCATCCGCATCGCCATTTTTGCACCTTCTATTTCCGTTTTCGCCATTGCAATTTTCGTTTCATCTTTTGACTCTTTGATGAAATCTTCGAAAGTCAAAATGGCTTCTTCGTATTTTTCATTCATTTTCTGCATCTGCGCATAATAAAAACGGGCATCGGGATTCACTTCGCTTGTTGCTTTTTTATCCCGTTGCAAAACCCTTGAAAAAGCACCTTCTGCTTTCACATAATCACGCAACTGCATTTGCAACATGGCAATTTGATAGCCCACGCTGCGGTCTTTGCTTTGGTCATAGTATTTTTCATACAAATCTAAAGCATTATAATAATCGTTTTCAGCCAAAGCGGCTTCTGCTGCTTTAAGGTTAAACTCGGGGCGAGAAGATTTCAAAGGTTGTGCCTGCGCTCCTATTAAAGCACTTAACAGGCAAACAGATATAAGGATATTTTTTAAAATCATGGTCGGTGATGGATATATTTTAAATTAAAATAATCGAGTTGTGTTGTGATTTTACAGCAAAATACTGAGGGGGGGTAAAACCTTCCGAAAGTTAGTATATCAGATTTACGAAATCTTAGAGATTTCGTAAATCTTTCATTATTACGCTCACTTCTAAAAATATGGGGCAAGTCAGTGCAACTTAATATCGTGGACAAAGAATAACCTTTGGCGGTTTAACAGCTTTGAAAATTCTACCGATATAGCCCACAGCCAATTCAAAACCATTTTTAGCACTGGCATTTCTGACTTGCGAAAGTGTAAAATCGTAGGCTAAGCCTGCCCGAATATCGCCATATTCTATACCGCCCAAAAACTGAGCAGCATCTCCTAATCTATAACCCAAACCGCCTTTCACAATAATGCCTTTCTTTTCATCTAATTTAACGCCGCCTACCGCTTGTGCCATAATTTCAGTTTGACCACTTATGGCGCGTATCAACAAACCAGGATACAAAGACACTTTTTTATTCAAAGCAACATCCATATTACCGTATAGATTGATGCGGCGTGGCAATTTGGCAATCGTGGTTGTGTGAAGATTGTATTTCGGCGTCAAAAAATGCTCCATAGATAACCCCACATTAACGATATTGGTCTTTGACATTCTGGACCTCAAATTCACACCAATATTAAAATCTGTATAGGTTTTATTTTGGTCATCTATCATCGGCAAATCTTTACTTTGCCCTGACAATATCCCATCTTGAAACAACAATTTACTTTTATCAATGTTGCGCTGCGTAACACCCGCTTGCACACCAAATGATAAAATGGTATTTTGCTTTTTATCCATGCCCATATGATAAGATGCGGCTAAGCCGACGTTGGTATTGGTAAGGGCGGCAATACCAGCACGGTCGCGGAAAAGGTTGATACCAAGCCCAATCCAATCTTGTTTGCGAAAACCCGAAATAGGCACATCCGCATAAACAATAGGGGTTTGATAGCCTTTTATAGTGGAACCAAATTGCCATTGGCTACGGTACAAACCACCTACCCGATAGGAGCCTTCAAATAAACCCGATTGAGCAGGATTGACCGCTACGGGGATATAGCTAAATTGTGTATAATTATCCTGCGCACAAAGGCTGCTAAAAATAAGCGCAAAAAGTAAGCTGAGTAAAGGTCGGTTCACGAGTATGGAATATTTTTATGATGAAAAAAATCGGTGTTAGTTGTTCCTTGCTTATAAAGACGTATAAATTAACGCTTCGGTTGAGTGCAAGGAGCAAAATTTCATGCAAAATAGAGAATCTTACTGTTTCTCGCAAACTTTATATTAAAAAAAATGTAAAGTTTAACATCTCATTTTCAATTGGCAGAACGAACCCATAGTAAGCATTCCATTTAAATCGAACAAATATAAGACAATTTAGAATACCAGAAGCAACAGAAACGGTTATGAAACGTTAATTTTGCGGCTCAAAATTTAATAATGACTTTGAAATTATATTTTTATCCTTTCATACAGACTTTATGTAGCGGCGAATTTATTCGTGGCGCAAGCAATCGGCGACTTAGTTCGCCGCTACAGCTTGTTGCTATTATCGCTTTCCTGTTTTTTTCAACTGAAACCTTTGCTCAATATCCCAATGCCCAACCTGCCCAAGCAACTGATACGTCTAAAGTAGAAATATTGAGTAGCAATTCTCTCGACTTCATTTTATATAAAAACGAAACCGTCAGAAAGTTGAAAGGCAATGTAAAATTGAAGCAAAAAGATGCCATTCTTTACTGCGATTCCTGCATTCTGGATAATGAAAATAACGTTTTTGCTCGTGGAAACGTGGTCATTGAGCAAGGCGATTCTGTCAAAATATGGGCAGATTCTGCGCGTTATTTTGGTTTTATACGCACCGCCGACCTTTTTGGCGATGTTATTTTAGA
The DNA here is from genome assembly GCA_043756725.1 of Saprospiraceae bacterium. GTDB lineage: Bacteria > Bacteroidota > Bacteroidia > Chitinophagales > Saprospiraceae > JAAFJT01. Next base: position 73 of record JAYUQN010000410.1, on the reverse strand, counting down.
AAATAATACAAAAAAATTATTCACTGAAAAATTGCATTATGACCTTAATACCAAAATTGCGACGTATAATACC
>JAYUQN010000409.1:0-4332 GCA_043756725.1 Saprospiraceae bacterium | reverse complement strand
CCGATACTACCTTGCGGTATGGATACCAAAGAGGTCACGACTGCGGCAGCAATTAGAATTAAAATTATTGACGTTGTTCCCATAAGTCCTTCTATTTTGTATTTTAATGAAAAAGAATTTATACCATAACACGGCGGTGTCTATTAAAAGTTTCACCCTTCCAAATTATAAGACAAATGAAAGGCTTTTTAGTATAAAACAATGTTTTTAAGCGATGAAAATTTTTAAAAACTTGAATTATACTAATTCAAATTAAAACGCTACATTTTGATAAACTTCACAGGCGTTTTTTGATATTCTGTGGCTATAAAATAAATGCCACTTGGGTAATTGTCCATATTGAAATAAAGGGCATTATTGCCTTTTTCTACCTTCCGTGTTTCCGAAACCAATATTTTACCCAGACTGTTATAAATAGTGATAGTCAAAGGTTTTTCAATGAGACTTTCAATACCAATTACAGCATCGCCTTCGCTCGGGTTGGGGGCAATAGATTGAATGACCGCAGGGATTAATGTCGTCGGTTTCAAAAGCACCAAAGCACCATTGGCTATGGCAGGTGTTGCATTTAGGGATACGGTTGCCGTATTGTTAGCAGTATTTGCATCTACGGGCGTAGAAGTTAAAAGCGTAGTCGTTGCCACAATAGGCGCATTGGCATCTAAAATGAAAACAGGGACTTCGAGCGTTGCTGTTTCACTGGCAGCAAATGTCGGTATCACCCATTCAAAACATTGAATACCCCCCGCACACCATTCTCGCCATCCTCCTACTGAGGGGGTCGCTTGTCCACCTGCAACAGTCAACGCTGGAAATTTAAATTGGATGGATACATTTGAAAATGCCGTTGTACTGTTATTTTTAGCTGTAATAATAAAACTATGATTCGTCCATTTTTTGAAAGTAGTAGGATTAGCGGCTATTGTTAAGCCTATATCTGCACCACCACCTGTTGTTTGCCTTGTGACTGTGGTGTTAAAAGTACAACTCGCCGTATTGCCTCTAAAATCGCCCACAGTCCAACGCAAAGACGTTGTGCCAATAGGAAATTTCCAAACCAAATTAGCGGGCACAATTTCTTGTCCACTCAATGTTGATAATTTTAAGCTACCTATAACGTTGCAATTATCGCTCATCGTAGGCAAAGTCAAAGTAACAGAAGCTGAATCTTCACCAGTGGGTGCGGTAACGGTGACATTGGGCGGGCAAGTGATTTGCGGTGGAATGTTATCTGAAAAACAAGGATTGTTAACGGCTGTAATGGTATAAGAGCAAGTCGCCGTATTGCCCGCGCCATCGGTAGATGTATGAACGAAAGTGGTGGATTGTCCCGCATTTAAGCGCACATAAGGTGTAGGGGGTACAACGTTTTCAACCACTTTTGAGCAATTGTCTGAGACGCCCAAATATTCCCAACCCACTTCTGCATAAGGTGGAGCAGGGAAGGGAACGCTCACTGTGGAATTGCTTGGGCAAGGTTTAGTAAATTTGGGGGCTTCTGTGTCATTGGCACAGGGGTCGCCACCTGTATCACTCGTTTCACTCAAACACCAATCGTCGGCAAAAAGGCAGCCAAGACCTGTGTCTTTTATCAATGAAACTTCTACATAAGCCGTTCCCGCAGGAGCTGTTCCTGTTTTAGAGATAATGAAATATTCATTTGTGGGAATGCCTTGATAGATATGTAGAAGCGGTATAAAAGAACTGCTCAAAAATTTAAAACCAATGACCCCCTCAGTATTGACGTCTTTTTTAGCAATCACATCGAGGCGATAAGTTTTACCCGCTTGTGCTGTTCTTGTTTGAAAAGCTTTTTCACCAGCAAGACAAACTTTCAAAGCGTTAGTGCCCGAATTAGCAGGGGCACCCACTTCTCCTTTACCTTCCCAAGCTGTCAAACCGCTTTCTAAGCCGGGGTTTTGTAGAATATTATTTTGACATGTGACCACAATAGCTGAACACGGTGCAGGCGCATCCGCTCTAACGGTTGCCGTAGCTGTTGCATTAGAAGCATCGGTGAAAGTCAGCGTTTTGTTGCCTTCTGAAATGAGGTAAGGTCCAAAAGTTTTAGCCACACCATAGCTGCCCGTTGTGCCACCTCCTGTCCAAGAACTGCCACAACCTGTTGAATTTGAAACAGTTACGCTGAAAGTATAGGTATCATCTGCTACCACAGTTGGTGTGCCATTATTGTTACATTGGTAGTTGGATACTTGGGCTGAAATGGCACACGCAGCAGTACCACCGCCTGCCAATAAGAAAATAGGGCGAGCATCGAGGGCTATATTTTGACTCGGTATATTGCTCGTTGACCCCGTATAACCATAATCCCACGTGTGTTTCACAAGGCTATTCACGTTCAGATTGGCAGGGAAAGTATAATTTGCTGTGATATTTTCACTCAGGTCATTAACCGTTTTAGCCCAGAGCGAATACACATAAGAACCATCGGGCTTTTTCCACGCATAGCCTCTGACATTTGAAGGGAGATTGAGCGCAGCCGTTCGCACGGGGTCATATTCTGTATCAAACACAAGGTCGGTCATGGTTTTCAAGGCTTTGCCTTCATCATTGACCTGCACATTGTAAGGACCTGCTCCATTGAGGGTTTTATAGAGACCAAACAAATCAAATTCATAATTTGCTTCGGCATCATTCTTTCTATCTATCAACTCGAACGTATGCAATTGGTGTATTTTATTAATTTTAGACACCATAAAAGCCTTCATAATATGATTGATTTGAGCCTCCACGCTCCCAAAAAAAGGTCCTTTGCCAGAGCCAGGGAAAGCTTCACCAAAAGTTTTACGCGGCGAATTTATTTCAGTAACAATCCATTCTTTTTTTGGAAAACTGGAACCATTATAGCCATATCTGTCTAAAATGACTTGATAATAAGCTTGATATTTCACCAAACCATCGGCAGCCTCGTCGGAGTGGCGTTGAAAAAAATTGCTTGATAAAAAGGTGGTTGAACCATCAAAATGGGGGTAAGAGTGGTAAGTTATACAATCAAAATAAGCACCACCTGTAAGCGGAAAAGCCGCTGAAACATCACCATTGTTCGGATTATCGGTATTAGACAATAAAGCATTCATAAATGATTGATACCCAACGCTTCCCAGACAAACGTAATCGTCAGGCGCAACAGTTTTGATAACTTCCCAAGCAATGCGTAATGTGCGGATATAGTTATAAATGGGTGCTTTTAAAACGTATTCACAAGGTTTAGGTCCTTCTTTCCACCAATTGCCGGGATAGTTTTCATCGCGCCAACCAATGTTGAATGTGACATCCAGACCCGGCTCATTCCAAATTTCCCAAAAACGAACGTGGTCTTTATATTGTGAAACCGTTTTATACATATAGGCAGCAAAAAAGTTGTTGTCATTATAAGGTGTGCCATTTAAGCCGCCATCCCAAATAGGTTCATAAAGATTGGAAAACAAAGCGGAAGGTTGTCCCGGGCAATATTGTGTATAATCTTGATGTGCCCCCGAAGGTCCGCCAATAATGGCAACGTTTTCACTCATGCCTAAAGAAGCATAATGTAAAAAATCGGGCATACTCACATTGTAGCCATAAGTGTCTAAAATATTTTCGTATAAACCCACGCGATTGGAACGAGCACCAACCCCTTTTTGTCCAATAGCGGGATTACCCGCAGAGATATTTGCCAACTTCTGATTGTCCCAACCGGGGTAATAACCGGGGTTGATGCCCAAACGAAACTTGCCATTATAAGGTGTGACAATTGAGTTGGCTGTGTAATTGACTTGTCCAAAGGTGTAAAAAGTCAAAAATAAAGGAAGAAGTAAAAGTAATCTTTTCATAGTTCGACAATTTTTTTTTAACTGTAGCTGTTTGTTTTATTTTGAATAATTATTTACGGAATTATCTACTTTGTGATACAAGCGCACATTTAGGAAATTTTAAAAATTTCCTAAATGTTGATAATCAATAAGTTATAACTTCTTGTACCACAAAGTAGATAATTCCGATTATTTATTCTACAAATGTAAATGTTATTGTTATATTTTCTGTAATATTTAAAGCGAAATGTAAAAACATGAATTATTGATTCAGGTTTCCTAATTCTACTTTGGCACTCTAAAAATCCCGAAGGGGATTGAAAGTGAATAACCCCGAATGAAATTCGGGGAAGCGGCGGATGAGTTACATAATCCCGAAGGGATTGAACTAAAGAAACTAAATGCTATTCAAGTTCAACGCTTTCAGCGTTGTGTAACACCTTTTGCCATTGCCCCCGAATTTCATTCGGGGTTATTCACGTTCAATCCCTTTCGGGATTATTAGAGTGCCAAAGTAGAA
>JAYUQN010000408.1:0-4336 GCA_043756725.1 Saprospiraceae bacterium | reverse complement strand
AGCCCCCGACCCCAGAGGGGAGATATTGATGCTAACTCCCCTCTGGGGTCGGGGGCTGTCAACACGTCAATTTAGTAGCTATATCTCAACCACTCCGCCATCAAAATAGCAAAATAAGTCCCCACTGCATTGCCCAAAGCACCCACTAAGATGCCCGCCAAACCCAAATCATCGCGCCCAAGACTTTGAGCACACACCAAACACGTAGACGAACCTCCCAAATTCGCTTGCGACGCAATGCCCATCACATCCCAATCCTGTTTTAACAAATAGCCTACACCAAATTGAAAAAGCGTATGAATGCTTACCAATATTAAAACAAAAGTGATAAGCGTGAGTGCTAAATCCCCATTTTTTATCAAAGCAGGTATATCGCAATATGCGCCGATGACAGCTAAAAATAAATAAACACACAGCATACCCATCAATTTATTGCCTTTTAATCGTTGAATAATGGGTATTTGAGCCAATGTCAAAGCGATAGTGGTGAGCCAAATAACCATTGGCAATTGTGGAAATATTTTGTTTAACTCTAATGAAATGAACAAAGTGCCATAACCAATCAGCAAAAGCCACGAGATACTGAGGGGGTTCACGGTTTCAATGTCACTCAAAGCGTGTTCATAACTTTCATCTGAAGCAGCTCCTTGCCGCTTTGTGGGCAGTATTTTTTTCATCAACTTAGGGATAGCAATCGTTGCCATCACCCATATTGCGGTCATGATATTATCAATAGCGGTAATGGCTGCATACAACGACCCGTCTTTTGTCACATTATAATGCAAGGCAATGGCGTTCAAATTGATACTGCCACCGATGAAAGTGCCTGTAAACATGCCACCTACGGCATAGAAATTTTCACCGATGCGCATTTTACCATCCACAGCCCACATCCCGACAGCCACGCCTACCATGATGCCCAAAGCCCCTAAAAAGAAATTGCCTATCATCGGCAAGCCCGCTTTTTTCAAACTTTTCAAATTAACGCTCAACATCAAGTAAAAAATTGCCATTGGTGCAATGTATTTGAAAATGCCATCATATAAGGGCGTAGGCGTAGAAGACGTGGGAATAACGCCCAAATTTGCCAATATTGCCGCTAAAATAATAACAATCATTGCGGAACTTAATTGTTTTATGTAGCGTACTTGACCTAAATACAAAGCCGCGATGATGCAAACTAAGAGGATTAGAAATATTAAAAGTGGGTTCATCGTTTAAAATTTTTCATAAAAGTAGAAAAAAATACGATATTCACATTTATTAACATTCAATTTAAGTAGAATTAGAACGAGTGAAATATCTTTACCGTCTCAAACCATATTACTATTTTTAAAATAAGATTGCCTAAAAATAGGCAACTACAAATTCCTTAACTATGAATAAAATTTTCATTCTCTTCTTTTTCAGTTTTAGCTTTTTCACAAAAATGATGGCTCAAACTACTGCTGTATCCTTATCTGGAACGCAGTATATTGAAACTTTTGATAATATCGGTACAGCTTTACCAACAGGATGGGGCACTAAAACGGGCGCAACGTCCAATACTGTTTTGGGCATAGATGCCGCTTTGACAGTAGCCCCCACTTTTTGGAACATTACCTCTGGTCGTTTTAACAACTATGCCTCGGGTGATATTGGTGTAGCAGGTGACCAAGCAGCCGCAACGGATAGAGCTTTAGGTATCCGTCAAACAGGAACTGTCGGTGACCCCGGTGCGGCGTTTGTGGTGAAATTAGCCAACACAACAGGCTTGAGCAGTTTTCAATTGTCTTTCAAATTACAATCTTTAGATGTGGCTTCCGCACGCACTACGGTTTGGCTTTTGGAATATGGTATCGGTGAAACGCCTACTACTTTCACCGCTTTGACGACCACGCCCGCCAGTTTGTCAACAGGCACTGGTCTATTTAGCAATCAAAATGTCACGGCTTCTTTGGGTACAGCTTTGGACAATATTTCGTCACCTGTTTGGATTCGGATTCGGACAAATGTGGCTTCCACAGGCGCAGGCAGTCGGGCTACTTCGGCTATTGATGATTTTATTTTGAGCTATGCAGGAGCTTCAAATACGCCTACCGTCAATGTTTCAGTGGATACCATCAAAGGTTTTATAACCAATCAAGGAACTACTTCTGCTGCAAAATCTTATATCGCTTCAGGTAGCAAATTGACCAATGATTTGGTAGTCACGGCTCCTGCTGATTATGAAATTAGTACAAACAGCGAAACAGGTTATGCCGCCAGTTTAACTTTCCCTCAAACCAACGGCTCTGTGGCTTCCACTACTGTTTATGCTCGTTTGAAAGGCACGGCACAAGGCAATTTTACAGGAAATATCACGCATGTAAGCACAGGAACAACGAGTAAAAATGTGGTTTTGGTAGGAAAAGTGAATCCGCCTGCCGTTGCCACAACCATTGCCAATGCTAAAACTTTAGCGGACGGGCGCGCCGTTATTGTCTCGGGGCGTTTGACGGTGAAAGGTGAATATGGTGGACGTTTGGTTTATATTCAAGATGCAACGGGTGGACTTGCCATTTTTGCAAACCCAGCTACTTACCCCGCCACTTGGCAAATTGGCGATTCGGTGCAAGTGACAGGCGATTTAGCAACATTTAATGGTAAGCGTGAAATCATTGACCCCCCCTCAGTAATTGTGATAGTGGGGCAAGTCAATAAACCTGTTTCACCTAAAATCATCACGCCGGATAAAATTGCGGACAACGAAGGTTTGTTAGTAACGATTGAAAATATGAATTTTGTGTCCACAGGCATATTCGCTTTTAATACCAATTATCAAGCTGCCAATTGCGATAATTTATTTACCACAGTTCGCATCAACTCCTCGGCTAATGCTTTTTCAACGAAAGCCATACCGACCAATACGCAAACCATTACAGGGATTGTTGAGCTTTTCAATAGCAGCTATCAACTCATGCCCCGCGTAGCGACCGACATGATAGCCGCAACAAAACAATGCCCTTTGACTTCTACTTGCAATGCTCAAGCGACGGTGATTCCCAATAATGGAACCTCTCGAAATACCTCTTTTGATGTCGTTGCATGGAATTTGGAATGGTTTGGTCACACAGGCGCAGGTTTAGGACCCGCCAATGACACGTTGCAACAAGCCAATGTAGCCTGTGTGGCGAGTAAATTTAATGCCGATGTGATGGTTTTTACAGAAGTTTGTGATACTTCTAAATTAGGTAAAATATTACCAGTAGGTTATAAATATAAATGCTCTACGCAATATTATTCTCATTTTTTTGATAGTCCTGAAACGGCTGCCAACCCTGCTCAAAAAGTGTGCGTTGCTTACAATACGGCGACAGTTTCACCCATAGACACCGCTTGCCGCGCTATTTTAACGGATAAAGCTGTTTTCACAGCTGCCAGTTCTAATAATAATTTTTGGGCATCGGGGCGTTTACCATATATGTTTACGGCTAATGTAACACTTGATGGCGTAATCCAACGCATCAGAGTTATTGGTCTTCATGCCAAAGCTGGCTCAGCCATAGCCGATTACAACCGCCGTTTGGAGGATGTGAAAGCGCTGAAAGCAGAATTAGACGCTAAATATCCTAAAGAAAACTTGATGGTTGTAGGTGATTTTAATGATGATGTGGACGTTTCTATTACGTCTGGACAGCCGAGCACCTACGTAGATTTTGTAAAAGATTCTCTCAATTACAAGGTTATTACAAAGGAATTGAGCGATGCAGGCAAACGCAGCACAGGCGGTTTCACGGATATGATTGACCACATCATGGTGAGCAATGAAATGGTAGGTTCTTATATCACAGGTTCGGTAGGTGTCGCAACAGGTACAAGTGTGAATTTTATAGGAGCATATAATGCTACCACAACGGACCACTTTCCAGTTTGGGCAAGTTTCAATGTGAAAAAATTGACAAAACTAAAAGAGTTGAAAAACGGTTTGGGCATCCAACAAGTATATCCAAATCCGACGCAAAACATTTTAAATGTCGAATTTTCAACCGATAGCGAAGGCGTTTTAGAAGTGAAAAATGCTTTGGGTATGACTGTTTTATCTAAAAAAGTGCAAAATACTGAGGGGGGGGTAAAAGCTGAAATTGATATCGCTTCAATGCCTGCTGGCATGTATTTCATTACGCTTTCGGTGAAAAACGGGATTTCAACGAAGTCTTTTGTGAAAAACTAAATGTTGGCTTACGTGTTGACAGAGCCACGAATTGACGAATTTTACTAATTTCACGAATTTACGTGTTGACGATTCTTATTATATGGTTATTGTAAAAAAAAAACTGTCAACACGTAAATTAGTGAAATTAGTAAAATTTGTCAA
>JAYUQN010000407.1:0-4337 GCA_043756725.1 Saprospiraceae bacterium | reverse complement strand
GATTTTGAGGTGAATGGTAAAAAATTCTCACGAGGCTCAATGGTTATTACACGGGGCGATAATCGGGGCAATGAGCAATTTGACAAAGAAGTAACGGCCACGGCTTTGGTAAACGACCAAGATATTACGCCCGTTTCAACAGGTTTTATGGACAAAGGCTATGATTTTGGCTCTGATAAAGTCAGTTTGATGAATAAGCCTAATGTGGCTCTGCTATATGACGATGATGTGGACAATAACAGCTATGGGCAAATGTGGTTTTACTTCGAGCAAGATTTGAATATCCCTATTACACAGATAAAAGTAACAGACCTCAATCGGGTGAAACTCTCCAATTTCACCGTTATATGTTTGACAGAAGGCGGTTATTCAAATCTGGATTCGGCTAAATTAGACAAGCTGAAACAGTGGATTACTGAGGGGGGGCGACTTATTTTGATAGGCGATGCTTTGACTGCTTTTGAGGATAAAAAAGGCTTTGAGTTGACGAAGTTTGCGAATAAAAAAGAGAAAGAAACCGCAGAAGAGCAAGAAACATCCATGAGCCAAAAACGCAGGTTTATGCACTTCGACGAGTTTGAACGGGATGCCATCAGCGATGGTAACCCAGGGTCTATTTTTAAAGTGACTTTGGACAATTCACACCCTTTGGCTTATGGTATGCCCAACCATTATTTCAGCTTAAAAACGGGTGGATTAGCGTATCAACCTTTGAAAAACGCTTTAAATGTGGGTTATTTGGACGATAAATTCAAACCTTTAGGCTTTGTTGGTACACGCTTGAAACAGCAATTGAAAGGAAGTATGGTTTTGGCTACCCAAAGTATGAGACGTGGAACGGTCATATATATGGTGGACAATCCTTTATATCGGGGTTTCTGGTATCAAGGCAAGTTTTTAATGGCAAATGCGGTGATGATGCCGATGCGATAACACAGGCACAATTCTCCAAGAGTTAAAAACTCTTGGAGAATTTTTCATTCATGACGATAATACATTAAAATGGCTCCAAAAAGCGTAATCAAAGCCATCAAAACCGTTGCCATATTGACACTTTTGCGGATATGCCCTGTGAAAGCCTCAATATCTGCCCGATGTTGCGGATATTTTGTATAGATTTCAGCCTCCATTAGAGCTTTATTGAAGACATGTTTGGGTTTAAAATCTACCCTATTTTGAACGAGTTTTCGATAATATTTAAACGCTTTCATCCGAATATAGAGATTCAGAAAAAGCATGGCGCCAAATAATCCCCAGACGATTGATATGAGTAAAATGTACATTTTTAGTAGTGAGTATTTAGTAGTGACTGTTCGCAGATTTAGGGTAAGTTTTTTGATAAAATTTGATTGGATTTTATCAAAAAACTTACCCTAAATCTTAGCTTGACCCCTCAGTATTTTAGGGGAAAGAAGCCGTTTGTTGCTGTTGCCGATAAAGTTTCAACCAATTGAGCAAGGCAAAAATAGCAATACCGAGAAAAATAATATACATAATTGTAAAAAGAAGCATCCCTTTTTGAAAATAAATTAGGGGCGCAATAATATCCACTAAGACCCACAATATCCATGATTCTATTTTTTTCACCGTCAAAAGAAGATTTCCGAACAAACTCATAACCATTATTAAGGTATCGGGATATGGAAAAGCGGCAGGCTGTTGGAATATTGTTGGAAACCATTCATGAAATCGCCCGACCATAGACCCAAAAACACCTGTAAATATCAAAATTGTAGCCACCATGCCCCATTGCTGTGAACGGGTAAGATAAGATATTTTGACAATTTTTTCATTTGAAAGGGTATCCTGTCTCGTCCATTGCCACCAACCATATATGCCTGTAATGAAAAAATAAATCTGTAATAGCATATCAGAGTAGAGATTGAATTGGTAAAAAACAAAAAACGACAAGCCTACATTTATTAGCCCAATGGGCCAATTGATAATACGTTCTTTGGCACTCAACCAAACCGCTAACAAGCCAGCAATAGTGGCTATGAGTTCGAGCCAACTCATGCCATACCCATAAGCGGTAAAAACAATATTTTTAACACTGAAAAATTCAGACATGGCGTTGATTTATAGAATTTAGGGTAAAGGTAAAATATCTTCTTGGTAATCCTTTAAAATTGAAAAGCCAAAAGGCGAAACGCACCTTTTGGCTTTTGAAAAATGATAGGATAATTTGTTGCAAAAGAGACCCTAATGAAAACCATCATGTCTATAAAAAAACTTAAGGGAATAGGAAAATTATAACCTACCCAAAAACTCTTGGAGAATTTGAAATTCTCCAAGAGTTGTGAACAGTAAGTGGGTAGATTATATTTTTCTTCATCCCTAAACAGTCTCTTCCTTTTTTATCAATAATTGAAAACCATTGCCATGAATATTGACAATTTCAATATTGGCATCATCCGATAAATATTTTCGCAATTTGGTAACAAACACGTCCATTGAACGGGCTGTAAAATAATTGTCTTCTTGCCAAATTTTAGTCAAGGCTTCTGAACGAGGCAAAACATCATTGACGCGATGGCAAAACATTTTGAGCAATTGCGCTTCTTTTGGACTCAGCTTTACTTCTTCTTTCTGCCCCTCAATATGCAAAGTGCGAAGCGGATAGTTGAAAACATACTTACCAATACGGTATTCGCGTACCTCGTCTTTGGGGTCCGGTTTGGGTTGACTGCGTTTCAAAACAGCTTGGATGCGATAAAGTAATTCTTCTGAATTGAAGGGCTTAGAGATGTAATCATCTGCGCCGATTTTGAAACCATGCAAGACATCCTCTTTCATGGTTTTAGCCGTGAGAAAAATAATGGGCACTTCTTTGTCCTTTTCTCGAATATCTTTTGCAAGCGTAAAACCGTCTTTCTTTGGCATCATCACATCGAGGATACACAATGAAAAACCGCTACCTCTGCGAAAGGATTCCCAACCAGCAGCCCCATCCGTTGCGAGGGTCACTTCATAGTCGTTCATTTCAAGGTATGAGCGCAGTACATCGCCAAAATTAGGGTCATCTTCTACGAGTAGAATCTTAGTAACATTCGCTGGCATATTCTTCTTTTTATCTTTGTTAGTGATGAGATGTCGGCTGTCTTATTCTTTAACGAAATATTGTTAAAATTCGTTTACTTTTTAAGAATATTTTTTCAAACAGATTTTTTTCACACTGTTTTAACATAAAAAGGAGAACATATTTAAGAATATTATAGTTTTATTAAGGAAAAGCATTTTTTACGAAGAATAATTTCATACAAAATGAGAAGTAATTTAAAATTTGAAGCCGAAGAATATGCTAAAGAGCTTTGGGCTGAAATTGAAAAAATCGGCTCTACGCAATTGGCAACCGATGAAGCCAAAACGGCGCATATTAAAATTTTTTTTAAAAGAAAAGACCTGTCTCCTCCCCAAAGGCAGGCTGTTATGAATGTGCTACAAAGCTTGTTCTCCAAATATAATTCGCCTTTTGACCCCATGCCTAACGTTTTGGAGCTATATCATCTTTGGTCGAATCGTCAATTTCAATACTTTTTTAAGCAGCGAAATGAAGGTTCTAATAGGATGGATTTAACTGTTTATTTTAATGAAAAACGCATACCGCTTTGGCAACAAGATACTATTATCGAAAATTTTCAAGCCTACATGAATTATAAGGCAGGTGAAAATCGGAAAAAAATGTTATTGCCGCTACTCGTGTGTTATGGTGGTGCTCTTTTACTGACTTTTTTAACCCCTAATTTATTACAGCAATGGGGCATTATTGCACCAGATGCGGGTTGGGGCGTGAAGATAATCAATGGCTTGGGTAGCTTTTTTTTATACTTTCTCATAGCCAAACGGGTTAGTAGCTTTTGGCTTGATAAGGTTTTATTGAATAAATAATGCCTATTAACTGTAGCACGGACTAAAGTCCAATGCCATTAAGCTAGGGATTTATAGTTAGATTTATTCGGGGTTAATGTAGAGACGTTGCACTGCAACGTCTTAGTTGAAGGCAAAAATTGCTAAGTTTTAGACGTTGCAGTGCAACGTCTCTACGTAAACCTCGGTTATGATTCCTTAGCTTAATGGCATTGGACTTTAGTCCGTGTTACGGTTAATTTCACTAAAACAGGAAGGGGGATAAAACTTGTTTTTACAAATTTTACCCCCCCTCAGTATTTTAACAAAATACTTCAAAAATAGCGTACTTATTGAACCTTCCGTCCACCTTTCAAGGTATTCTGCAAGGCTTTTAGTTCTTCAAATTTATTTTCAATTACCAATTTAGCTTGTTCTGCCCACGTGGCTGGCGTCGCAAGGCGATTTTTAGCGGCTCTCATAATGCCTTT
>JAYUQN010000406.1:0-4341 GCA_043756725.1 Saprospiraceae bacterium | reverse complement strand
TGCTAAGGATACCCCCTCAGTATTTTGAGCCACGAATTGACAAATTTTATGAATTTTACGAATCTGGATGTTGACAGTACATTTGTCAAAAATTAAATTAGTTTAATTCGTCTAATTCGTTAATTTGTGGCTAAAACTTGTTCTTTATTTAGAAAAGCCTAATTTTGTACTAAAATGATTGAAATGAAAGAAATTACCCACATTTCGCAACTGGACTTAAACGGTACATATTCCTACGCCGATTATTTAACTTGGAAATTTGAACAAGCCGTTGAAATCATTAAAGGGCGCATATTGCCGACAGCTGCGTCTAACACAAAGCATCAATCTGTATCTCGCCAATTAACGCCGCTCGTTGATAATGCAATTAAAGATAAAAAATACCACGCTTACGCTGCCCCATTTGATGTCCGTTTATTTGATAAAGTAAAATCTGTAAAAGCCAATAAAGACGTTTATACAGTCATTCAACCCGATATGTGTATCATTTGCGACCTCTCAAAATTGGACGATAACGGTTGTAAAGGTGCGCCCGATATGGTGATTGAAATTCTATCGCCCGGCAATTCTAAAAAAGAAATGCGGACTAAAAAATCCCTCTACGAAGAAAACCTAATTCGTGAATACTGGATAGTTGACCCCGAGCGTGAAACCATCCATCAATACATCCTCAACGCACAAAACCTGTATGACAATCCCATGATTTATGTTAGTGGTGAAATTGCCAATTGCGCTATTTTTGAAGAACTACAAGTGCCTTTGGATGAGGTGTTTATAGATTGACCCCTCAGTATTTTGAGCCACGAATTGACGAATTTTATCCCAAAGGGATTCCTACGGAACGAATTTCACAAATGTATGTGTTGACAAATGCGCTGTCAAAATCCAAATTTGTATAATTCGTTCCGTAGGAATCCCTTTGGGATATAATTCGTCAATTCGTGGCTCAAAAATCCTTAGCTTCCTAATTCAAGTTATCGCTGAATAATTACTTGTTGTATAAAATCACGTTTACCCTTCTGTAAAATATGCACTTGATAAAAACCAACAGGCAAATCCTTTACATCCATTTGTAATTGTGTATTGTTTTTACCCAAAATTTGTCGTTTCATCTCAACGCCCAAAATATTGAACAGTTTTACGGTTGTTATTTCATCCGACACTTCATTTAAGAGAATATCAAGTTGATTATCAACAGGGTTAGGGAACACCTTTACTTGATGTATTTTATCAAACCGTACTTTTACTGTTTCTGATAGGGTAAAACGACCATCGTTAAAGACGGCTTTTAAGCGATAGGGATTGTCGCCTTCTGTTGGTTGATTATCATAGTTACTAAAAAACTGCATTTGATTATCGAAATAAGTATTGTTGATAGTCGTTACATCTTCAAATACACCAGATGCATTATTCTGTTTTTGAATAGTATAATAATCCGTTTTATAACCCAAATTACTCAACCAAGTGATATGTGTGCGTTGTGGTTCGGCAGTTGCAAAAAGGCTTAATAAGCCATTGTCTATCAACGAGTTAGTACATTTTGAATTACCACAAGTGCCAATATAATCGCCATGAGCCAGATGTGCTGCCACTGCATTGGCACTTACGCAAATAGTTTGGCGAATACTTGGGTTAGTTTGGTCAATATGGCACATCACAACTTTTTCATTACTACTGCCACATCGCCAAGCAGCAATTATGTTATTGACAGTTGTAAAATAGCGACAATCGGGTTTGCCATCATTGTTACTATCAATTTTATCGTTACCTCCTTGACACACATCGTTAGCATCTAATACGCCATCGCAATCAGTATCCGTTCCACAAACTTTAATGGTCACTTGTATTATTGCTCTTGGACTTTCACAACCATTTACTGTTTGGGTTACATAATAATTTGTTATACCAACAGTAGTTGTAGAAGGCGTTGGGGCAGTTGTGCCACCTGTTCCTCCTGTTGCCGTTGTGTACCATTTTAAATTTGAGCCTGTTGCAGATATAGGCGTAGCTATGCTATTTTGACAAAAAATACGATTTAATACTGAGGGGGGTAATGGAATTGGGTTAACTGTTACCAGTTGGCTTTTAGAATTTGTACAGCCATTTGCATCAGTAATACTAACGCTATAAGTCGTTGATACTGAGGGGGTAACTGTTATTTGGTTTGTGGTTGCACCTGTGTTCCAAAGATAAGTTGAACCACCACTTGCGGTTAAAGTTGTAGAACTGCCCGAACAAATAGTTGTTGTTCCAGTTATAGTTGCCGTTGGATTTGGATTAACTGTTACCGTTATAGTTGAAGTAGCAATACAGCCATTTTCGTCTGTTGCAGTAACGGTATAACCAGTTGATACTGAGGGGGTAACAGTGATTGCGTCTGTGGTTGCGCCCGTACTCCATAAATAGGTTTCTCCGCCTGTCGCTATCAAAGTAGTTGATAAACCTTCGCATATTTCTAAATTCCCTGTAATATCAGCAGTAGGACTTAAAACACTAACAACAACTGTTCGTGTAATGGAACAAGTACCTAATGTAACAGTCACTGTATAATTTCTTGTTGTCAAAGGTGAAACTGTTATAGAGGGTGTTGTTTCATTTAAATTATTCCATTTATAAGTATAAAGCTCCGAACCAACAGGTGTTGCTGTCAATGTTGTAGATTGACCAGCACAAAGAACAGTGTTATCTGAGACTGTTACTTGTGGAGAAGGACGGACTGTTAAAAATGCAGAAGCACTACCTGTGCATCCGTTTATATCTGTTGCTACTATTACGATGTTCGTTGAACTTTGTGGGGCTGTTTGTATTGCTACACTTGATACACGATTAGCCGGAATAGGGTCACCTCCATTGATTGTAAATGAAACTATTGGCGATGCAGACCCCGAAAAACTGATAGTTTGTCTATAAAGTTGACCCGCACAAACATTTGTTGATGAGAGTGTAATACTTACAACTGGAGGTGAAATGCCTTCGTCAATTTGCCCATTACAGTTATTATCTATACCATCACATAATTCAATGGCATTAGGCTTTATAGTGGCATTATTATCATTACAATCACCTTGACAAACAGCAAAACCATCACCGTCAAAATCCGGAAAATCAACTAAAACATCAATATTATCCAATTCAAATGCATAATTTCCATTCGTTGAAAATGTAGCAGAAACTATTCCTTCTGTATTTGTCATACCCATAAAACCAACATATCTCTTTGCTACGTTATTAACAGGTAATTGATAAGTATTGCCTAATGATGTTTTTACTATCAGTGTAATAACTGTAGAGCTTGATGGTGGGGCATCATCAAAAACACCTGCTCCAAAACCATATACTGGACGACTAAAAGTAAAATTAATGTCTTTGGTCGGATAAAAACTGGCGTGAAGTAAACAATTTCCAATAACATCGGGACCAAGCGTACCTAAATTAACGATTTGAGCCGATGAATTAACTTGAACTAAGCCATTTAAAAATTGAGTTACAGGTTGTCCATTGGTAAAACTTGTAAAAGTTTCTTGTAACATAGAGTTACAGTTAAAACTTGCTTCAAAATTGGCTCTATTCGTAAAATTAGTATTTTGGCTAAATAGGTTGAATGTAAAAAGTAAAGAGCATACTATTGCTGTAAATTTGTTCATAATATCATAAGTTTTAATTAAAAAATGAGGTTCAAAAAAGATTATTGTGCGGGTTTAAACTTAGAAAAATGCTCATGCGTAATCCGCCATTTGTCTTCATAATGGACAAAAACCAAAGTGCCATGTCCCGTATCTGCAACGGGTTGTCCCTGCACTTTGGCAGAATAAGAGATGGTAAAAGTGGAAATAGCCATCTTATCAAAAACATCTACTTTGATGTCGGAGAGTTTGTATTCAAAGCCTTCTAACATTTTAAAAGCCGCTTCTTCGCCCAGTTTATTTTCTACATAGTTTTGCCGATTGGGAGAACCATCCACATCAAATTTTGTGAACTTGGGAGAGTTTAAATGAAAAGCATCCAATTTGGCAAAATCGCCCGCTTTTGCGGTGTTGAAAATATCGGTGAGCATACCTGTTATTTTGGTTTGCACATCGGTATAGGGTTCTTTGATAATGTCAACTTGCTTTTCTTCTTTGCAAGCCGATGAAAAGAGGATGGCGATAAAAAAAAAGGATTGTGTAATCTTTTTCATAGTAAATAACCTGTTTAAAAGTAAAAAAATAAGTTTTTCAATAGCGGATCGGTTGGAAGTTTTATTTGAATTAGGATTTTTAGGATTAGAAGGATTTTATAGGATTTTAGATGTTGACACCAGATGTTGAATTCGATTGCATCTGGTGTCAACATCTAAAATCC
>JAYUQN010000405.1:0-12547 GCA_043756725.1 Saprospiraceae bacterium | reverse complement strand
TATTAGCTGAAAATGCCAGAATTTGTAATACATCTTCTCGCTCCACCCAATAAAATTCTTTTAAAAAATCATCAATTGACATACCGCCTGCCAAATATGCCAAAACAGAGCTTATAGGTATGCGTGTCCCTTTAATTCGAGGTTTACCCATACAAACCTCTTGACTGAGGACTATCCGTGGAAAATTAGGAAATACATATTCCATTGTTTGATTTTTTGACAAAAATAATACTTTTTTTTTGAAAAACCTTACAATGTTTTCTGTATGCAAGGTTTTTCCTAAAATACTGAGAGGTACTATTTTATGACTAATTTCATCAAAATATCTGCAACAAGCTGATTGCCCGTTTCATTCAAATGTACACGGTCACTCGTCAAAATGCCTGCTTCTCTATTGGTCGCATTTTTTTCAACATTGTATTTCAAAAATTCTTTTCTGAAATCGGCTACTACACAATCAAATTTGGCGGCAATATCGCGTATAATTTGCGAATAGCGGTTCAAATCGCCATCTTGTTGATTGCTGAAATCCGTGCGTTCCCCTATGCTTGCAGGCGTAGCGACAATGACTTTTATGCCTTTTGATTGAAACTTTTTAATCAAAGCCACATAAAATTTTTCAAATTTATCGGCATCTGTTCCAGTTCCATAAGAGGTTTTGTGCCAAACATCATTCACGCCTACCCATATCACAACCACGTCAGGATTGTGCACCAGCACATCCTCTTCGTAGCGCAAATATAAATCATAGATTTTATTGCCCCCAATGCCTGCACCAATGAGTTGATAATTGTCTTTAATGCCTTGTTTTTCAAGCATCGTTTTCATTTTATCAATATAGCCGTTGGGAAGAATGCCTTGTTGGGTGATGGAATCGCCAAAAAAGACGATTTTTAAGGGTTGTACTGAGGGGGGTGTCGCGGCAATGCCCATGAATAAGAGCAGTATGAGGAGCGTCTTTTTAAAGAAAATCATTGTTCTAAAATTGTTAATTCGTCCTGTCGCAATATTGCTAAAAGCGGCACAACAATACAACAATATAGCAATAAATACAAAAAAGTGGTGTAAGTTTCGGCAAATTACAATAGAGGTCTTAATAAACCTTCCAAGAGTTGATACATTCGAGCGTTAAGTAGTCATAATTTCATACAGGTTATTCGCATAAAATTATGACTACTTAACGCTCGAATGTATCAACTCTTGGAAGATTTCCTCCCTATTTTAACTTTTTTTGAAATCTATATTAGAATTCAACCCCACTTGCAAAGTCTTATTATTTTCAATTGCAATTGCCCCCAAAGACGGCTTTTAGGGAAGGTATGGAGTCCCTTTTACGTGTATTACTTAACTTATATGATAAAAAAAATGCTTGTTTGATGAAGAAAATTAATGTTAAAAATTTGGAAATATAGAATTTAGGTTGTTACATTTGTGATAACAATATGACTTAAACAATTTATTGGAGAATTAACTTCTCCTTCTCCTTCTCCTTCTCGTATTAAGAACCTTTAATTTATGACATCATTATGGTGTAAAATGCTGCTTTACTTCGTAAGGCATCACAATAAAAACCCTTTGCCTCGCACGTTCACTAAGCAAAGGCATATTTAAACTTAATTATTAATCAAAATTATTACTTTTTATGAAAACTTTACAAATTTTTTCGGTCGCTCTCCTTTTTGTCGTTTCGACACCGGCTTATGCTCAACTTAGAATTAACCCTAATGGAGAAAGTAAAATTGGTAACATTTGGCCTGGCAATGATTACAATAATGAAGTAAGTGTTGAGTTATTTGGGTTAAACAATGTGAATTTTAGACCCAGTTCTAGATTGTCTTTCGGAGATTATGGAAGCGGTGTAAACGGCGGCGCAAACGTATTTTTAGGAGAAATGGATGTTAATGATTCCGATGCTTTACAATTACATGGGAAAAATGGTATATTCTTTACCCAGCAAGGAAATGGTTGGTACACGACGGCGCAAATGACTAATGGAAATTTTGCTGTATATGGAAATGTATATGGAACAGCTTTCATACCTAACTCTGATATTCGATTGAAAAAAAATGTCAAGAAGTTTACAAATGCAAGCAATTACTTACGACTTTAAGACGGAAAAAGAAGATTCTATCATCAATACTTTGGCAAGAAATACAGGTACAAATGAGAAAGAAAAGAAAGCCAATGATGATTTTAAGAAACAACTAGAGAAAAAGAAAGAAAACTCAGCCAACCAAATTGGTTTTTCCGCACAAGATGTAAAATTACTTTTGCCCCAAGTTGTAAAAGTAGATGAAACGGGTTATCTTGGTATCAATTATAGTGCTATCATTCCTGTTTTAGTTGAAGCTATAAAAGAGCAACAAGCCATAATAGATACTTTGAAACAAGATGTAGAGGCTTTGAAAAGAAAAGTAGGTAACTAAAATCTTCAATTTTATGAAAAACAAAACTCATTTCATAATTCCAATTTCTCTATTCGTATTGAGTAGTTTTGTAAATGCACAAGCTGTATTTGCTCCTGTTAAAGGTGCGGTTTGGAATTATTACTTTAGATCAAATAACTATAGTTGGAATATTCCATTTTTTAAACCTGTTGAAGGGATAGCAACTATCAAATATGTAAAAGACACATTGATAGGAAATACTAATTTTAAAAAAATGGAAAGAATAGAAAAATTAAAGTATAGAGGAAATGATACGATTTTTTTGAATCTGAAACAAAGTTTGCTATTCATCCAACGAAATGATTCTATTTTTCTATTGACAAAAGACACATTAAGCCTTGCATTTGTTTATCCAAGTAGGATAAATTCAGTAGTTGATTTAAAAAGTCTTAGTCCTGGAAAAATAACATTTAGTTTAACTCTAAAGGATACGGGATTAGTATTTGCTTTAAATAGATCTACTGTGAAATTCAAAAACTTCACATTTATCCCTAATACTAAATGGTTTGATGTATATTTAGTAAACCCATTGATTATACTAGATAAAATAGGAGCCTTGAATTCTGATGTAACTGTAATAGAATCTCAAGGAGAAAATAGTACATATGCTATTAGTTATAGGCTTATCTGTTATGAAGATTTTGAGTTAGGTTTACTCAAATTTGATAACAGAGAATGTGACGTCATAACTTCTATTTTTGGGAAAAAGGAGACTAAATTGAAAGAAATAAATATAGTTCAATCGCAAGAAGATATACGAATAAAAAATTTATTAACGGTTAGGTATATTAGACTTTACAATATTCTGGGTCAATTAGTCAATGAATATGCAATTCAAAATATAGAAGAGTTGACAATTCCTGTAAATGTTTTACATTCAGGGATATATTTACTTTATTTAGAGTCTGAAACTTCACAATTTCAATCAAAAAAAATTTTAATAACTAACTAAATTTTAGAGATGAGATACTTTATGTTAGTATTATTTGGTTTATATGCAGCGAATGCTTTTTCTCAACTGCCACCTATAATACAATGCCAATTACTGAATAATTCTCAAACAGGTGGTGCAGGTGCTGTAAATAGCCTACATTGTCTCACCTTTAATGATTACAACAACGTTCCAGAAATCACATTGAATGTTAATGTTCATTTATTACCGAATAGATTTGATAATAACAATGATGCTGTTAATTCTGTTAGAAATTTAATTAGAGACCTTAATACATTCTACGAAGAACTAGCTCCTTATGATTTACTTGGACCCAATGGATTAGTAGTACCACATGTACGTCGGGCTAAAATTAAATTAAAATTATATTCCGAAGCAACGAATGCTAACGATGTGCTTGGCGGAATTTGGCTTTATAATGATGATAATTTTATTGATAGAATAATGGTCGTGCTCTTAATATCTTACTTCATAGTAGAGATGGTATTTGTGAATTAAGAGGAAATTCTGCTCTTGGCACAGTTAATAGTCGAGATGTAAATATATGGGATTATTTTTGTAACCGTAATAGTGGCAATCGATTTATCGGGGCTACAATAGCACATGAAATAGGTCATACATTAGGCTTAAATCACCCAACATGGTGTGGAAATGAGTGTGCAGGAATTGATATTGAACCAGCAAATGAATGTCACTCTTTCTGCCCAGATTCAAGCTTATGCAATCCTAATAGATTTGAAAACCAAGGACCTGGGCTTTGTCCCAATGGCGGACCAGATCAAAACCTTTGTGATGTATGTGATATGTCAAATAATATTACAGGTTCTTGTTTTAGATATCCAAAAGCAATAACACCCTGTCAGTGGACAACAATGTTTCATGATGTTTTAGAAGGAGGATCTCAATATGCTCTTTTATGTTTTACTGCTGCAAATTTCATATTAGCGACAAGCCCTTTAAATGATTATAGAGCCTCGCAAAGTATCACTTCGATATCTGTTTATTAATGGTAATCGAATAGTAGATTATTGGTCTCCTACTATAACCCTAAATGCCGGATTTGAAGTTGCAGGAGGAACGGCATTTATAGCATCCCCAACTACGTTTCCTTGTTGTCTTGCAGGTAATGGTGGAGGGCAACCTGAGAATGATAACAAAGACGAACGTGTTACGCCAACATCACTAAAAGTAATACCAAACCCTTTTGGAGACGTTTTACAAGTCACTTACGAAATAAAAGAAGAAATAGCAAATACGCAGTTGTATATGACAGACCTTTCAGGAAAAGTAATAAAAAATATTAAAATTGATTCAGCAATAAAAGGTTCTCAAAATATTGAAATCAAAACAAATGACTTAATGAATGGTATTTATTTTATCCATTTCAAAAATGGAAAGTATAGGGAAACTCAAAAAGTTGTAAAAGCAAATAAAAATTAATAAATTTATATGGGTTTCAAACACTTCTTTGAAACCCATTTTTATACTTGAAACGCATGAAAACAGTAATAACAATTCTATTTCTCTTACTCTCTCATACTTTTTTATGTAGCCAAAATTTATGTGGTTACTGGATAGGCTATGGCTATCAATGCCTAAGATTTAACCCAGATAAAGGCTATCAAGAGATATATAATGTACCTTATGAATTATTTCAAAGTAATGACTCCATGAGAACGATAAAAATTATAGGCGATAATTGCGTGACTTCTGGTAGTATGTCGTGGGATGGTATATTAGTACCCAGTGAAAAAAGAATTAAAAATGTACGAATATTACTTGGGAACCTTGAAAGACCCAATAGTGTTTTTTCGAGCTATCCAGATTTTTTTTTATTACAAGATAGTATATACTCAAAAGTTAGCTTATTAAAATTTAAACGCCTCACTTGCGAACAAGCCCAAAAATTAGGTGCCAATCTACTCGACCAACGCTATATTTGCGATTGTGCTGAAACCGAAGTGTGTACAATAGACCTGCCAAACGCATTTACACCCAATAATGATGGTTTAAATGATACTTTTTTTCCTATAACTGCCTGTCAATTAAAGGCTTATGATTTGAAAATCTATAATCGTTGGGGCAATCTTGTCTTTGAAACCCAAGAGATGCCAATTGTTTGGGATGGTACGCATAGAGGACGTGCTTTAGCCAGTGATCTATATGTTTGGGTAATTAATGCGACTATGCTCAATGGAAAAGTCCTTAAACAATCGGGTGAAGTGACTTTGTTGCGTTAAACTTGCGTTCAATTAAGTTTCCAGCTTGAAATAGGGTGTATCCTGAGGACACGTGCCATATATAAATTTTATAACTTTGTTTCACTTTTTCAAAAACCCAAGACTATCCAACCAGTTTTCAGCCCGTTCCATCCACAAATCTTTGGTCGTTTTATTCACCAAACCGAAGCCATGACCGCCTTTTGGATACACATGCAGTTCAGCAGGAACCTTATTTTTCAAGCAATTTTGATAAAAAACAAGGCTGTTTTCAACTTTCACGACATCATCATCTGCCGCATGAACGAGGAAAACGGGCGGGGTCTGCGAAGTTATCTGGTCTTCGTTAGAAAACGCATAAATTTTTTCAAACGACGGGTTTTGCCCTATCAAATTCGTCCGTGAATCTACGTGCGTGAGTTCATCCTTGAAACTGATGACAGGGTAGAGCAAGAGTGAAAAATCTGGACGCACCGAAATCGTGTCCGATACTGCGCCATCGGCGTCCCTACGGGAAGGGTCTGCCTTGGCTTGAAAATGTGTGGTTGCGGTTGCTGCCAAATGTCCACCTGCTGAAAAACCAAGAATACCAATACGATTGGAGTTGAGTTTCCACTTTTCTGCGTTTTGCCTAACAATGCGAATGGCTTGTTGGGCATCTTGCAAAGGTCCGATAGATTCATCCACCATAGTGCGTGAACTTGGGTTGCGGTATTTCAACACAAAAGCAGTAACACCTATTTTATTAAAGGCTTTGGCAACTTGCACACCTTCATGGTCATCAGCCACACCGACATAACCACCGCCCGGGCAAATGATAACCGCCGTTCCATTTTTCAAAGAATCAGTAGGATTGAAGCACCTCATAGTGGGTATGGAAATATTATCCGTGAATTGTATATCCCATTGCGTACGGGTTTTTTCAATATTATCCGCTTTTTTAGCGTTTGGAATGGCTCCTTCGTAAAGATTGAAGGTTTCATTTTGGGCTTTCATCGTAAAACAAAGGATGCAGAAAAGGAAAGAAATAGATAGTCGGTTCATGATATAGGACATAAAATTTTCTCAAAATAGGTTATAAAATGGTGAAATTTAAGGTTTTACTGGCATTTTTTATGCCGAATTTACAAATTACACGAATTAGGCGATGTCAACACCCAAATTCGTGCAATTCGTAAATTCGTCAAATTTGTGGTTAAATATCACATATTTTAACACATTTTTCCAAAGAAGCCAATTTATCCACATTTTTTGGAATAAACTCTTGGGCTGTGAAACCTTTGAAACCTGTGTCGGCAATAGCCCGCATAATGGCAGGATAGTACAACTCCTGCGTCTCGTCAATTTCATTGCGCCCCGGCACGCCGCCTGTGTGATAATGACCATAAAATTGCGCATTGTCACGGATATTGCGGATTACGTCGCCTTCCATAATTTGCATGTGGTAAATATCGTACAACAATTTGAATTGCTCAGAACCTACCGCTTTCACCAAAGCCGTACCCCAATTGGAGTTATCACATTGATAATCTTTATGGTCAATTTTGGAATTTAACAGCTCCATGCAAACGGTAATGTTGTTTTTTTCAGCAATATTCATTATTTTTTTCAAACCAATAGCGCAATTGCCAAGTCCTTGTTCGTCACTCAACCCTGCCCTATTGCCTGAAAAGCAGATGATGTTTTTTAAGCCCAATTTAGCGGCTTTTGGGATGCGGTCTTCGAAATATTCCACCAATTCTTTGTGATTTTCAAGGCGGTTGAAACCTTTTGGAATACCAAAACCTTTCAAATCCATGTGCACCATTGAGCAAGTTAGCCCGTATTTTTGAGCGGTAGGCACTTCATCTATCGTCAAAAGGTCGAGGGCAACCAAGCCAATTTCTTTACCCCGTTTGCACAAATCATCCAGCGGAATAGAGCTATAACACCACCGACAAGCCGAATGATTAATTTTACCTTTTGTGAAATCATCAAGCTGCGTATTGGCAGCTTCGAGACGATTTCCCATACTTTCAGTCACGAAAGCCGTAGCAGCGAGACTTGACATATTTTTTAAAGCAGAGCGACGGTTCATTTTTTTATGAATAGTTTAGAGAGTGAATAGAGAAATATGTAATTTTAATGAAATAAGTAATTTTAAACCTTCAATTCTGTGAAATACTGAGGGGGTAGGAATTACTAATTTTATATCAAACCTACTATTTTATTTGAATTGAAATATTAAAAAGGGTATATTTTTTTAACTTGAATTAGGATTTGTCGGATTGAAAGGATTTAATAGGATTTTAGATGTTGACAACCACCACAAATGGCACTGATTTTCAATGATTTACGTGTTAATTGTCAATATCTAAATCGGTAAAAATCAGTCAAATCAGTATTATCTGTGGTTGTTGTCAACATCTAAAATCCTATTAAATCCTTTTAATCTTAAAAATCCTAATTCAAGTTAAAAGATTTTTCAAAATAAGCCCACCACTATCCGTATATTTAGGGTCTCCATTAAAGCCAGTATCTAATAAAATGGTTCCAAATAAAATTGCCCAACCCTTCGACCGTTTTATTAAACTTTCTGAAGCACCATATTCTTTCAAAGCCATTTGGCGACTTGTTTTTTCCTTGAAAAGCATCCACAAACAACCTACATCCGTTGCCACATCACCCGAAGTAATGTCACCCCAATCAATAACGGCGGCAATTTTTTTATGGTGAATAATAACATTGCGTGGGTGTATATCGCCATGTAGTAAATATTTTTCAACGGGGAAAGGCTCGTTCACAGCTTGTTGCCAAAGTTGTTCAATTTTAGGGGTTATCAAATCTGTTTTCATTTTAAGTCGTTCCATTCTCAAAATGACATCCTCGAATTTTTCACTTAATGGCATACCTCGATGCTCATTTAGGGGTGCATTATCGGCATTTTGACTGTGCAAGGCTTTCAAAAAACGGGCTATTCTGACCGTTTCGGATTTATTAAGTGCCGTACCATCCACCGTATTGCCTTCAAACCAGGGCGTAATCGTCCAATGCCACGGATAATTGTGGTCGGGTTTACCGATTCTGACGGGTGCAGGGATAGGAATGGGCAGATGGTTTTTGAGTTTGGGTAGCCACTCAATTTCATTCAATAACGAAGGTACAGACACTTTTCGTCTGGGTATTCTGACGATGAAATGTGCACCCAATCTGTAATTAGTATTGTCCCAACCAGAGTCTAAAAATTGGATGGGCAGATGAGATAAGTCTGGGAATTGGGTATCTATGAGGTTTTTCACCAGTATTTCATCAATAGAAACCTCGGCAGGAGGAACAGTAATTATCATATTTTACTAATTTTCAATGAAAATAGTGATTTATACTGAGGGGGGTATTTTTATAAAACCATCGGCTCAATACCCGCAACTTTAATACAGATTACTTTTGGTATTTCCGTTTTGGAACAAGGTTTCCTACGGGATTACGACCATTTTTGAGATAATAAGCATCAATATAATTTATTTCGATTCGTGTAGCCTCCACTCTGCCTTGAATGTCAATTAATAAAATTTGGGCAGCATATTTAGCGAATTCAGCGGCTCTATTCATTTCAAGCAATTGTTTTCTGGCACGTTCTGAAAGTCCATCGGCTTCGATAGGGTCGTCGGAAATTCCATATTTGTACGTATCACCATCTTCTTTTTTATAAATTTCATACAAATGGTGTATATTATCATTTTGCAATGAATTGCCGTGTGGTTTCATAGATGTTTTTCAATATTGAAAGAAGACCAAGCTTGCAAGTTACTTAAAGTTTCAATAGGGTAAGCCCAAACGTGGTCAATAGGTTTACCCGTTCGTTTTTTATAGGCTTCGTTTGGTATTCTCAACAAAGGGGCAAATGTCAAATGAAAGGGCATTTCCGTAGGGTGTAGTCGGATATGGTTGAAATAGTCTCGTCCATTAGCTACTACACAAGCACGGGTGTATAAAAAACGGTCAGAGACAAAATCTGTATCTATTGTGGTTTCTTCCTCGTTATGTGCATAGATTTCACCATCTAAAATAAATAGTTTTTGCGATAAAATATCCGCAAAGTCACATATACGCCGCAAAGAAGTTTCAGCCAAAGCCTGAACAACGGGCGCGATAACAGTTTCATCATGTCCTTTTTGCGACCAATCTAATTGCGCTATTAAAGCCCAAAAATCCGTTTCTGTCAAACCTTCTTTTGAGGGTTTGCGGCTCAATTTGATTTGGACAGAAGCATCGGGATAATGCTCTTGCAAATCTTTCAAGGTTTGTGGACTAATATTGCGGAGAGGATATTTTAAAACATTTGTCATACGGATAGTTTTTTTCAAAATCATAGAACAAAATACAACTATTTTATTCAACATTTCAATAGTGAAGGTGAAATATTTACTTAAACCGCCTCTTTTTATTCATCAACTCCACCCCTTTTTCAATACCATAAGGCGAAAGCGGAAACATATCAAAAATGCTTTTAAGCATGTTAACCGACAGCGAGTGCTCCCAATATTTTGCATCCATCGGGTTTAACCATACAATTCTTTCAAAACGGTCTTTTAAGGCTTGCCATGTTGCCATGCTGCGGGGCGTGAGTTCGTAAGGAGCCATATCGGCGTCGCCGATGATAAAAACAGCGTAGTTTTTATCCATTCCACAGAGTTTATCTATGTGTTCAAAGGACGTATGCGAGCGAAAAGCATCTTTATAACCGCCATCGTAGAGCGTATTGTGAAAATAATAAGTCTTCAAATCGTGTGCAAAACGTCTTTTCATTTTTGAAAACAGCTTTGTCACCGCATCCACATAAGGCGACATAGACCAGCCGCCATTGTCTATGAACAGTAAAACCTGTACTTTTTGGTCGGTTTTTTCTTTTTCATGCGGTAAAAAAATACCACCTTCTTTTACGCCTTCTGAAATCGTCATAGGAATATCTAAATATCGTTCAACGGTTTCATTTTCAATACCTTTTAAAAAAGCCAACGCTACATCTATATTATTGTCTTGCAAAAGGAGTTGCGTATCCACAGGAAAAAAGTTTTTATCGCCCATCACTTTGCGCGCCATTTTACCCCCTCCCCCACCGTTTGCTCGAATACCGCCTTTAGCTGCACCGCCATTGCCATAAGGTGAAACGCCACCCGTGCCGACCCAATGACTGCCGCCTGCATGCCTTCTGCGTTGTTGCTCTAAAACCTTTTTCATACGTTCTAAAAGCTCTTCTATGGAGATATTGCTATAATCTGCAGCCCGTTTTACAGCATCAACAGGGTCATCATCACCCCCTTCCCGTAGGGACTCCGATGGAGCAGTATCGGCACGATTTGGGTCGTCATTTTGCAAAATATCATCGCCCGATAGCATTTTTTGAATATCATAAGTAGTAAAATGGACTTCGTTCAAAAATCTATCAACCATCTCCGTTATATCGGGTCTTTCCGTTTCCTCAATATCGTTGTTTTTTTTCCACGTTTTAAAGGCATCACTGCGCACAATAGCGGCATTTAAACTCTCCCCTTTTTTCACTTCAACACCCAGAAAATAGGCATAAAAAGCGGTCGTAAACGGTCCAAAATCCTTTGGTGAATTGCAGACTAAGCCTTTTAAAACCAGATATAAATCGCCCAGAGTATTGACAAGCCCTTTCTCTATGCTTTTTTTGAGCAAGAGTAAAGTGCGGACATCGCCTTGCAGCTTATTGTCTTTAAGATATTTCGGGAGGCTGTTAAACATTTTTAAGTTTGATGTCGTTGCGAATTTATTCGCAACGTGTTAAACGTTGTATCGTAGTTTTATTTTCTTTAAGTCCT
This sequence comes from Saprospiraceae bacterium, assembly GCA_043756725.1. Taxonomy (GTDB): domain Bacteria; phylum Bacteroidota; class Bacteroidia; order Chitinophagales; family Saprospiraceae; genus JAAFJT01. Next base: position 1,107 of record JAYUQN010000405.1, on the reverse strand, counting down.
GTTGCGATTTGATTAAAACGCCCATGCCCTCTTTTTTCTCCACTTTCTGAATAGCTTCGTCCAAAGAAAAATGTTGCAGATATTTCAACCAATGCAAAATTTCACGGGTAGCAGGCGCGCGTTCTAAGCCGATATTGCGGAGCTGATAAAACAAACTGACGCTTTTTTCAAGCAAAACGCCTTCAATTTTAGGAAAATGCTTGCGCACAATCGCTTCCATCATCGGCGGTTCGGGAAAACTGATGTAGTGATAAATGCAGCGTCCTTTGAAAGCCGTGGGCAATTCCTGTTCCCGATTACTGGTGATAACGATGGTGGGCATATTGTCTTCACTGACTTCAATAATTTTACCTGACTCTGGTAAAACAAATTGACGGTGGCTCAAAGCGAACAGCAAATCGTTTGGAAATTCGCGCGGTGCTTTATCAATTTCATCAATCAACAAAACAGAATTAGGCTGACTAAAAGCCTTTGCAGCGGGTCCCATGAGCACATAATCGTCCAAATTTTCAGTGCTACGACCGCCACTACTGTCCGAAGGGACTCCTATGGAGAGGGGGTCTAAACCGCGCTCTGTACGTTGTGCGTTGAGCACTTCAATTTGCGAATCGCGTAAATATTTTACATGGTCAAATTTCGCTACAAATTGCTCAACATTGCTTTTTGACCCAACAGGGTAGATAAAAAGGTCGATATTCAAGTCTTTTGCAAATTGAATGGGCAGTTCTGTTTTGCCTGTTCCCGGTTCACCTTCTATTAAAAGGGGCATGCCCAAAGTGCGGGCAATATGAAAGGCTTGTGCTAATTCGGGGTCGCAAAGATATTGTTCAGACCCAGTCCAGATTGTTGAAAGTGCCAAAGTTTGATGATTTTATAAGTAAAATTTTTAATAAGGTCAAAAATAGCGATTTTTTATAACTTGAATTAGGATTTTTAGGATTAGAAGGATTTAATAGGATTTTAGAAGTTGACACCGACCACAGATTTGACAGATTTGACAGATTTTTTCAGATTTAAATGTAGACTGTCAACACGTAAATCAGTGAAAACCAGTTAAATCTGTCAAATCTGTGGTCGGTGTCAACATCTAAAATCCTATTAAATCCT
>JAYUQN010000404.1:0-12556 GCA_043756725.1 Saprospiraceae bacterium | reverse complement strand
TGTTGCTGTAATTTTTTGTGTGCAAAAGGGCATTTTTTTCAATAACCTTGTTAAAATGAACCACGTAGAGACGTTGCACTGCAACGTCTCTACAATTGTCCACGAAAAATTACAGCAACAATAAATTTAGGTTCACCCATCGTAAATGTCAGATAATTTCATCAGTATAAAAAAAAACCGAATTGCTTGATAAAGCCAATTCGGTTTTTTTTTGGTTTTCAGCGATTTTTAAATAAAGAGAATATAAAATGCCGCCCCAAAAACAGAACGGCATCGTATATTATTTTGTAAAAATGAAATGTGATAACGATTACATTCCAAAGTTTTCACGAATTTTATTTAAAGCAGAACCAGAGTGAAACCATTCAATCTGTTGGTCATTATAGGTATGTTTCACTTCAAAAGAATCTTTTGTACCATCAGCATGGTTACAAATAATAGTGAGGTTTTTACCAGCTGCAAAAGTATCAAGCCCTTTGATGTCAATTGTATCGTCTTGGCGCACTTTATCGTAATCTTCTACATTGGCAAAAGTCAGTCCTAACATCCCCTGTTTTTTCAAATTTGTTTCATGGATACGAGCAAAAGATTTGACCACTATGGCACGAGCACCCAGAAAGCGTGGTTCCATTGCGGCATGTTCACGGCTTGAACCTTCACCATAATTTTCTTCACCAAAAACAATAGTGCCGATACCAGCCTTTTGATAAGTACGGGCAGATTCTGGTACAGCCAAATATTTCATTTCACCATTGGCATAGTTTGCAACTTTATTGGTTTGGTCGTTGAAAGCATTGACCGCACCGATAAGACAGTTGTTTGAGATATTTTCTAAATGCCCTCTAAACTCCAACCACGGACCCGCCATCGAGATATGGTCGGTTGTACATTTGCCTTTGGCTTTTATCAAAAGGCGCATACCCGTTACATCAGCTATGGCAGTCGGAACAAACGGTTTGAGCAATTGCAAACGCTTAGATTTTGGATCTACTTTTATTTTGATACCTGCGCCATTTTTAGCAGGTTCTTGATACCCCGCATCTTCTACGGCAAAACCTTTTGGCGGCAATTCAACCCCTTTTGGTGGGTCGAGTTTCACTTGTTCGCCCTTATTATTAGTCAAAGTATCTTTTAAAGGGTTAAAAGTCAAATCGCCTGCAATTGCCATAGCCGTTACCATTTCTGGAGAAGCGACGAAAGAATGCGTATTGGGGTTTCCATCTGCCCGCTTCGAGAAATTGCGGTTAAAAGACGTAATAATTGAATTTTTTTCTTGTTTTTCAGCACCATGTCGTGCCCATTGACCAATACAAGGACCACAAGCGTTGGCTAAAACCACACCGCCCATTTTTTCAAAAGCCTCCAATTGACCATCACGCTGTACTGTAAAACGGATTTGCTCAGACCCCGGCGTAATCGTAAATTCTGAACCGACCTTCAAGCCTTTCTCGACAGCTTGTTTAGCCAGAGAAGCCGCACGGTCAAGGTCTTCATAAGAAGAGTTGGTGCAAGAACCAATCAAACCCACTGATAGTTTTTGAGGATAGCCATTTTTCTTTACCGCTGCTGCAAATTTAGAAATGGGCCAAGCCAAATCTGGTGTAAAAGGTCCGTTGATATGTGGTTCCAATTTCGACAAATTGATTTCAATCACTTGGTCAAAATATTTTTCTGGATTTTCATAACAATCTGCATCACCTGTTAATTCTGCTTTTGCCTTATTTGCCAAACGCGCAACATCGGCTCTGCCTGTGGCTTTTAAGTAGCGTTCCATAGATTTGTCGTAGCCAAAAGTGGAGGTCGTTGCCCCAATTTCAGCACCCATGTTACAAACTGTGCCTTTACCTGTGCAACTCATAGAAATTGCACCCGAACCGAAATATTCAACAATAGCACCTGTCCCTCCTTTCACTGTTAATATACCCGCTACTTTCAAAATCACATCTTTGGCAGAAGTCCAGCCTTTCATTTTACCAGTCAACTTCACACCGATTAATTTCGGCATTTTCAGTTCCCACGGCAAACCCACCATTACGTCCACAGCATCTGCTCCACCTACACCAATGGCAACCATTCCCAAACCACCTGCATTAACAGTATGGGAGTCTGTTCCAATCATCATAGCACCGGGGAAGGCATAATTTTCAAGCACAATTTGGTGAATGATACCCGCTCCCGGTTTCCAAAACCCGAGACCATATTTATTCGAGACATCGCTTAAAAATTTATAAACTTCGGAGTTTTCCAATTCGGCGCGTTGTAAATCGGCATCAGCCCCTACTTTTGCTTGGATAAGATGGTCGCAATGAACGGTTGAAGGCACGGCTACTTTTTTGCGTCCACAAGTAGTGAATTGCAACAAAGCCATTTGAGCTGTCGCATCTTGCATCGCCACACGGTCGGGTGCAAAAAAGACATAATCTGAACCCCGTTTGTGGTCTTTTAGCGGAGAGTCTTCATGTAGATGAGCGTAAAGGATTTTTTCAGAAAGCGTCATCGGGCGACCCAACGCTTTACGTGCCGTTTCTATTTTATCGGCATATCCTTTATAAAACGCCTTAATCATTTTGATATCGAAAGCCATAGTCAAAGGTGTTTTTGAAATGAATAAAACTAATTTGGTTATTATTTGATTAGAATAAAAATCGCGCAAAAATACAGCTTTTTTATAAAGTATATAGAAAATTCGATGTTTTCAATTAAATAAAAATCGTTTCATTTTATTAAAAAAAAGCGACATTCAAGCCGCAGCTCGAATGTCGCTAATAGGTTAGTCGTACTACGGACTTCAGTCCGTGAATATTTAAAATAATTTTCTTATTCTTTTATCCACTTTTGAGACAAAGACACTTTGCCGTCGGTACGGATAATGATGAAATACAAACCTTGCTGTATATCACCCAAATTATCCAATACCTGCATGTAATTGCCTGCATCTTGGATGCTATTGTCCAATTGTTTCACAACTTGACCTTGTACATTAATAATTTGCACTTTCACATCAGCCGTTTCAGTCAAATTATAATCCACTTGAACATATCCATTCCCCGGATTCGGATACACTGTTGCATCTGTAATGACTTTTCTTAAAAGGCTGTTACTAATAACATCACCGTTATCTATGAAGCAATTGACAGCAAGTTTAAATTCTGCTTCTTTCCAATCACTGAAAAGACCACTTGCGCACTTGCGGCGGGCACGAACTATGTAGGCTTTACAGTTTTCAAGACCCCTCAGTATCACACCGTTTGGTGTTGTTCCAACAAGCACAACATCACTCCAAGCTGTTTCTGTTGCTTTCCGGTATTGAACGAAAACAGAGTCTCTCGCATAAGTATCATTCCAAAGCACATAAGCCAAAGTACCATCTGTTTTCACTTTCAAATCAAGTGGAACAGGACAAATTGTAGGCGTTAGGCAGCCTTTAGTTAAAATTTTATTGCCATAAACCCAATCTGTTTCACCATTAGGACAGAAACCCCGAACACGCCATTCATAGATTTGGCAAGCATGTAATTGCAATTTATGCGCAGGGGTTGCTACAAACTCCGATTTCCATTCCGCATTGCTGATGGTTGTCAATCGGTATTGAACTTCAAATTTCAAAGCATTTGCACCATTCCAATAAAGGGCAACGATGGAATCTTGAAATAACTCGAATTTCAAATCTTTAGGGGCTGTGCAGACAGTAAGACAGCCTTTTGTTTCAAATTTAGCCAATTCGCTCCAATCACTCACACCATTATCGCAAATTCTGCGCACCCGCCAGTAGTAGCCATTGCACTTTGGCAATATCAATTTGTGCTCAAGTGCTTGTACTTTAACAGAGCGCCAGTCGGTTGCACCTGCCAATTGATATTGAATTTCATAGATACCTGCCAAGCCTGCCCAAGCCAAATAGACTATAGTGTCTTGACCAATTTCAGATTTCAAAGCTCTTGGGATAGCACATATATTTGCACAGCCCTTCGTTTCAATTTTTTGGATTTCACTCCAATTGCTCAAAGTACCATCATGGCATAACGCACGGATATGAATTTGATATACTTTGCATGGGTGTAGTTTCAGTTTAGCTTCATAAACACCTTCAAACTTTTCTGAAATCCAATCACCTTCATTTGGACTAATAACACGGTATTGTATTTCAAACTTAGATTGCGAACCCGACCAAACAGCATGGATAATAGAATCTGCAACAAGTTCAACTTTTAACCTCGGTATCTCACATCTTTGAGGATTATCACAGCCTTTTGTTTCAAATTTACCCAATTCACTCCAATCACTCACTGTATTATTATCACACAATTTGCGGACACGCCAGTAATAGCCTTTGCATCTCTCTAATATCAATTTGTGAGCAGGAGAACCGACTCTAACGGATTTCCAATCGTTTTCACCCCAATCTGCTCTACGGTATTGAATTTCATAATTTCCAGCTGTGCCTGTCCAATAAAGGATAGCGACACTATCTAAAACAATATCAGATTTCAAATCGGAAGGACGCGCACATGCAGGGCGGCAGCCTGTTTCAAATTTCACTGCGTTGCTAAAATCACTTGATGATGTGCTGCTACATACCGATTGAATACGGGCAATATATTTTTTACAACGGTCAAGACCTGTCAAAATATAGACATTACCTGTAACATTCAAGCTTTTCCAATTAACATCAGTATCGGTTTTATATTGAAAAACAAATTTTGACCCATTGCGTGCTACCCATGAAAAGACTGCAATAGAATCTGCTACATATACTTTAAGCGCTGCAGGTTTAATACAGATGGGTTGACAACCGCCTGTTTTGAAACGAATGACATAACTCCAAGCACTGGTACTGGTAGCAGAACATTTCACTCGAACACGGGCTTGATAGATAGTACAGTTTGGTAAACCAGATAACTCATGAAATGGTCGTGTTATGCCGCTAATGGTTCTCCAAACGATATCTCGTGGACCCATAACTTGAAGCTCATAAGTGGCTCCTCTTGTTGAATCCCATTTAATAACGGCAGAAGTTGCTGTTGAGGAATAGTATATTTTACGAGGAGCCAAACAAGGGGTTGGGCAACCTGTTGTTGCAACTGTGATAGAAGTACTCCATTCACTGAACATTATAGGTGTTGTAGAAGTAGCTTCTGTACAAATACTCCGAACACGGAAGAAATATTTTGTACAAGGGCGTAAATTAAGTGCCATGAAAGCATTGCCAGATACAACTTCTGTTCTCCAATCCCCATTATTAGAAGCATCTTTAATTTGTACTTCATAAGCCCGTGAATTTGTTGGATTCCATTTAAAAGTGGCTTTGTTTTCGCCTGTTTCGTGGGCAATTTCGCGAGGCGTAATACAAGGAGCGATACAGCCTAAAGTTTTGAATTTTTTGGATTCGCTGTATTCACTCATGCCCGTGATACCACAAAGCGTTTTTACACGAAATTCATACTCGGAGCAAGATTTGATACCCCTCAGTAAATAAGTGTTTTGTGTAACATCAACAGTTTTCCAGTCAGTGTCATTTTTCAATTTCCATTTCACGGAATAGCCCATATTGGCGCCCCGACTTAGCCAATTTAAAGAAGCGATGGTGTCTCTTGCAGAAGCAAACAAGCCTTCGGGTGAACGACAGGACACAGGCATAGTGTCCACTTGGAAAGGCATATCTGCCTTAAAATTTTTGGAGCCATCGGCTGCAAAGCTGGGAAAAATACCCAGTAATAACCCAACTACCAGTAAGATTCGGTTCATGATGAGATTAAAAGTTGTGAATTAAAAAATTTTTAAAATGGTTAAAACAGGGCATCTAAACGCACATTTCAGCTAAAGTACTGAGGGGGGGTGAGGCGCGCCTTAAATCGGTAATTTCATTCAAGAGAACGTGAATTAAAAATTCGCTGCCTTAGAAGTAAATTTATTTTATGCAATTTTAAATATAAAATATCCATCACAAGATTGTAGGAAAGGTCTGTGGAATTGCCTTACTTTGCAGCGTTTTTCATAGACAAACATTTGCCTGTTTTTATTGTTAAATATAAATTTTTTAAATCATTGATTATCAATGGTTTAAAAAATTATAGTGAACGAAAAAACACACTTACAAGTGGATGGTTAAAAATAAAATTCGATACTAAAAACCTTTTAATTATGATTAGAATATTAGTCAATGATGGCATGGAAGCCGACGGTAAACTTTTACTCGAAGAGGCTGGCTATGAGGTTGATACCAACACCATACCCCAAGAGGACTTGCCAAAAGCCTTGCCAAATTACGATGTCATCATCGTTCGCTCGGCAACTCAAGTAAGGAAAAATTTGATTGACGCTTGCCCTAAACTCAAAATTATTGCTCGTGGAGGCGTTGGCGTTGATAATATTGATGTGGATTATGCCCGCTCAAAAGGCATTGAAATTATCACAACTCCTGCCGCATCTTCTCAATCTGTTGCGGAATTAGCGATGGGACATTTGTTTTCACTGGCGCGTTTCACGCACCGTGCTAATCGCGATATGGCAACAGGAAGTTTCAAAAAACTGAAAGCGGCGTATTCAGAAGGCGTTCAGTTGCGGGGTAAAACGCTGGGCATCGTGGGCTTTGGTCGCATTGGTCAAGAAGTGGCGCGTATTGCTTTGGGTTTGGGTATGAATGTCATGGCGTCTGACCCTTTCATCAGTGAAACAAATTTGTCTATTAATATCTATAACTCAAAAGATGCGAATTTGAGTGTTAAAATTCGTTCGCATCCGTTAGCAGATATTTTGAAAAATTGCGATGCTATCACGCTCCATACCCCCTCAGTAGGGAAGGCTTTGATAGGAAAAGAGGAGATTGAAATGATGAAAGATGGCGCGTTTATCATCAATTGTGCAAGAGGTGGCATTATTGACGAAGATGCGTTACTCGAAGGTTTGAACAGTGGAAAATTGGCAGGCGCAGGTCTTGATTGTTTTGTCGGCGAGCCCAATCCACGTGCAGATTTATTAAATCATCCTAAAATCAGTGTTTCACCACATATCGGTGCTGCTACGAAAGAAGCCCAATCGAATATCGGGTTGGAATTGGCGGATAAAATTATTGCCTATTTTGGCGATCATAAATAGTCTTTGATGATTTGTTTATACTTCTTTTCAGCCAAGAGATTTTCTAAATCTCTTGGCTTTTTTTTATGCTTTCGGACGCGATTTGCTTAAGCGAACCGTTTTCACCGTAGCCCCATTTGTATTCAACAAACGGATAATATATAAGCCATCTGGCAAATCACTAACCGTATATTTCATGCCTTCGGATGCTTTATAAGTCCGCATTTGACGACCAATGATATTGTAAATCACCACTTTTTCAATAGTATCATTGTCTGTAATTTGGAAAAATTCAACGGTCGGATTTGGGTAAATACGAATTGTATTGCCATTTTCACGCAAATCTTTGGTACGGGTGGTGGTTGAAAAATTATATTTACCCGTTAGGGTGTTGGTTTCATTACCTACCTCTATTATTTTTACTTCCACAGCCGCTGACCCCGCTTTTTTGTTGGGACGAATATACACATCCAGATTACTTGTTGCGCCTGCTGCCAATTCAATTTGGTCTGTTGGCGTATTTATCGTTGACGCCCAACAGAGATTTTTATCACAAACAAGGCATGCCCAGTCATTCGTCATGCTTTTAATGGTGCGTGTCCAAGTAAATTTCTTGGTGGTCGAGGATGTATTTTTCAATGTTGCTTTTGCACGCGTTTCAAATGAATCTATAAGCACAGTTGCATTGACCACATCGGGTGTGAGGGTGATAGTTACTTGTGTACCCCCCCTCAGTATAACGGTGAAAAAAAGAACGATGAGTAAAGTATATTTCATATTAGACTATAATTTTATTAACAATAAAAATGAAACTCATGACAAATTTAAGACTTTTTTTTCATGAAATGTTCACAAAAACGTTAAGACTTATTTAAATTTTTAATCAAAAATAATTGTTTTGTTGCCATTCACAAAAACACGGTCTTCAAAAACCAATTTTAAGGCTTTGGCGAGCACAAGTTTTTCAACATCACGCCCCATTTGCGCCATTTCTTGGGGGTTGTGTGTATGGTCTGTTGGCATTACGTTTTGCATAATAATAGGTCCTTCATCGAGGTTGTCATTGACAAAATGGGCAGTTGCACCGATAATTTTCACGCCACGTTCGTGTGCTTGTCTATATGGATTGGCACCGATGAAAGCGGGTAAAAATGAATGATGTATATTGACAAGCCGATTCGGATAGTGTTTGACAAAATCACTTGACAAGATGCGCATATACTTAGCTAAAATGATAAAATCGGGTTTAAGTTCATTTATTCTGCCTAAAACTTCCCATTCATGTTCTTTCCGCGTTTTATTTTCATGTGAAATAAAATGAAATGGTATATTAAACTTCTCTGTGAAATCTTGTAAAACATCGTGGTTGCCGATAACCGCCACAATATCCGCATTGAGTTCGCCAAAATGGTGTCTCACCAATAATTCGCCCAGACAATGATGTTCTTTGGTGACTAAAATGACAACCCGCTTTTTTTCTTTTTGTGCTATAACGATATGGGCATTGGGCGGTAATATGCCTTGTAATCCGTTGCGTATGCGTTCAGCATTCATTTCACCGGCTATTTCAGTGCGCATGAAAAAGCGATTGGTCATGTCTTCTACAAACTCGTGGTTGGTGATGACATTCAAATCATTGTGATATAGAACACCTGTTATTTTATGCACCAAGCCTTTAGCATCGGCACAATCTATGAGTATGGTATGCGTCATGTCGATTTCGGGTTTCGGATATGGAATTTCAGAAAAACTCTGTGACCTCTGTGTCTTCTCTATTTAGCATTGTGATATTAAAGTTAAACAGAGAAGAAACTCAGATTTATAGAGGAAGTAAAAAAAAAGACCCCCTTAGTATAAGCGCATTTTTTAAGATAAAATGCAAAAATACTGAGGGGGTGTATTTAAAATAGTGAGTCGTTATCAGTTGTTAGTTTCAAACGCCAAAACGGACAACTTACAACTACTTATCTTGGCATCATCGCTTCAATTTTAAAAGCAGCGAATTTTTTATCTAACTCTGCTTTATAAGCGGTATCCCCCGCTTGCTCTACCATACGAATGAGTTGCTCTTTGGTTTGCAAATCAGACATAAAATCTTGTTGGAACGTGCCACTTTTAGCTTCTTCATCGAGTGAATTATAGAACTTCAGATTGTCATACAAATTATCCGCTAAAATTTGAATATGTTTTTTAGATTTATCATACGCCCCAGCTTGCACATAAGCATCTATGAAATACATGGTTTGTGAATTATAAGGGAAATTGAAATTCGGAAAAACTTCAAATTGCTTATCCAAAATTTTCACCGCTTTTTCTTTTTCACCTTTGCGAGCAAAATCGAGAGCTGTCCGCAACAAAGCAAATTGCGTAGTTTGGATACTTGGCTGATAACTTCTGTTGACGAATACTTTTTCTTTATCAAAATTTCCCCAACGGAATTTGTTCATCACACGGTCAAGCACTTTATCACCTGCCACACGACCATTGCCGATTAGACCAAAAGGTTTTTCACTCGGCGATTTCACAGGGACTATTTTGACAGCTAAACCTTCCAATTGCATATAATCATCCAATCCTTGTAGTTTTTCAGGACGACAAGTGACGGCAAAATAGACAGGACGTTCCATCGCATTATTGGCTATAATATCCAAAACAGCCAAATCGTCTTTTATCAAATAGTTACCTGATAGATTGATATAGATTTTATCTACAATACTATCTTGTGGGTTTGCCAAACCGTTGGCAATCGCTTTTTCCTTATTGACTGGAATGTAAATCTTGCGCGTTGGCGCATACGATTCAAAAGTCATTCCTCCACCAGCAGGAACGGGGTGTTCTTCGCCCAAAAATTTCATCAAATCACCGATACTCATTTCATCAGCCCCATCCCTTATCGGCAACTGATTCCGTTTCAAACCCCGATATGAAGCCTCTGACAAACTCATTTTCACCGCAGGTGACTCATTGACTTTACGACGTTGTTGGTTAATATACCAATCAACAGCTATCAAACTGAGGTTGATAACCCGTACATCTCTGCGTATACCTTCTACCTCTTGAGCATACCACAACGGATAGGTATCGTTATCGCCATACGTAAAAATGATACCGTTTTTATCACATGATTCTAAAAAATTGACCGCATAATCACGCGCACCTGATTGTTTTGCACGACTATGGTCGTCAAAATTTTGATAACCCATAATGATAGGGGCTGTAATAACCAAAGCAGTTGCTAAGGGTGCGGCGAGATTTTCAGAGAGTTTGAAATCTTTGAACAAATCAAAAAACGCTAAAACGCCCATACCTATCCAAATAGAGAAAGTGAAAATAGAACCCACAATCACATAATCGCGCTCACGAGGCTCATTGGGTGGCTGATTGGTATAAACGATAATACCAATACCTGTAATGATAAACAAAGCCATTAAACCCAACATATCGTAACGGCGACGACCATAATGCCATACCAAACCAAATAACCCGAACAACAATGGCAGAAGATAATATTTGTTATATGACGGGTCTTTTTTGATGGTATCAGGGGCATTCTTATCATCAAATAACCTAAATTTATCCAAGAATGGAATACCGCTTACCCAGTTTCCTTTGCTTTTATCAGTAGGTGTGAAACCTTGTTCGGCATTTTGACGACCTGCAAAATTCCACATGAAATAACGCCAATACATCCAACCCACTTGATAGCGCAAGAAGAAACTCATATTGTCTGCCCCATCTGGACGGTCCGATGGAATCTCTTGACCTTGTGGAATATCCATCCACAATTTATAATACGTGGTTCTATCGCCTTCCATGTGACCCATGCGTGGCAATAAGACTTTATCTTCATTATTGAAAACGTAATCAGTTTTCTTATCTACCACTTCATATTTATCCCCCACACGTCCATAACGATCTTCCGATGTTTGGTCAACAGGACGAGCGTTAAATTGTGTTCCATACAACAACGGACGCTCGCCATATTGCTCACGGTTGATATAAGGAATAACCCTCATGGCATCGCTTGGATTGTTCATATTAATCGGTGGATTCGCAACGGCACGTATCATTACTGTTCCGATGGTTGAGAAACCCAACGCCGACAACGCCAGTGCCATAAAGACGTTTTGCAAAGCATTGCTGCTGCCTTTTTGCGCTCTTTGTTGTATAAAATACGTGGATAAACCTGTAACAACAAGCCCTTTGAAAATGCCACCAAGACTCCACCCAAATGCAGAAATGGAAAGCAAGCCTAATAAAACAGCAAAAGGAATGATGATTTTATTGTCATATTTTCCATTAGCTAACTGAAATCCGCAGTAAAATAAACCCCCTATTGCGCCCAATGTTAATATCAAACTGGGATAAGTGAAAGGTAGTCCTATGTAATTCACACAAGCATATTCAAATTCACTCCATAAGCTGGGTATGCCCGTAATGACAATCGTTTGAACTGCCCATATTGACAGAACGCCTACAATACCTGCTATAAACATACCCGTCCAAGTCGGCTTTTCATTCTTTTTAAAATAGTAAAACAAAGCCAAAGCGGGGAATGTCAATAAACTCAATAAGTGAACACCTGTTGATAAGCCTGCCGCATACACGGCTGCCATCATCCAACGGTCTGCGTTGGGCGTATCGGGTTGGTTATACCATTTCATCATGCACCACAAAGTCAAAGCTGTAAACATGGTGGACATAGAATAAACTTCACCTTCAATGGCTGAAAACCAAATAGATGTTGCAAAGGCTGTTGACAAACCTGCTACAATTCCAGAACCCGCTAAAGCGATGAATTGAGATGGGTTGGGTTCATCATGGCGACCAACAAGGGCAATTTTACCCAAAATAATGGTCGTCCAACAGACAAAAAGTGCTGTCAATGCGCCTGAAATACCTGACAGAAGATTGACAGAAAAGGCTATGACTGAGGGGTCTTTTGAAAACATTTGACCAATCACCGTCGCCATTTTGCCAACCATCAAAAATAAAGGTGCGCCCGGCGGGTGAACCACTTGCAGTTTGTAACAACCTGCGATGAACTCCCCGCAATCCCAAAGACTGCCTGTGCGCTCTACTGAAAAATAATAAACTGTCATGGCTACAAAAAAAACAAGCCAACCGACAATGTTATTGAGTTTTTTAAACGAATTCATTGAGTTTTGAATTTTAAATGAATATTTCGTACCCCTCGTAGCGGCGAATTTATTCGCCAAATATGCGTTCAGCGAATAAATTCGCCGCTACAAAGGGTCTCTGAGTTTGATTTTACCGTTTTTTATAAAATGAGTTGCAAAACTAAAAAAATATTACACAATTTCACTACGCAAGATTACAGCTAAGTTTTGGCATTTTGGGTTAAAAGAGGTTAAAAAAGGGTTAAGAGCATGTTTAAAAATTTAGCTCTGATTTATTGAAAATTTTGAAATTAAATATTGACTAACCACGCCCTTTAGGGCGTGGGCAGAGAAATTAGTCT
>JAYUQN010000403.1:0-12565 GCA_043756725.1 Saprospiraceae bacterium | reverse complement strand
GTACGAAACGTTAAGCTACTTCGGATGTACTCCCCCTTTGGGGGTCGGGGGGGATGCACGGCTTTTTCGATTGCTAAAATAGAACTTAACAGCCCTTCCCCCTACCCCTAAGACGAAGTAAGTCAAAAATAGGTACTTTTTCAATGAAAGTGTCCGAATCTTTAAGTTACTTCGTCTGTACTCCCCTTTAGGGGCAGGGGGTTCTTCGGGTTTTGCGAGAGGTAAATTTTATTGACTCCTTAGCTTAATGGCATTGGACTAAAGTCCGTCATACGGCTAAGTTTTTCCAAATAAAATAAAATAAAAATTATGACTGCAACATTCATCTATACCCTGCTTCTTGCTATGGTTTTCATAGTAAAAAATCAGTACCTCTTTAAAACCATTCGCCCTTTCCAAAGGCAAACCCGTACAACGCATTAGACCCCAGATTTTAAGGGTGAAAGAAATGTTTTGACCCACTAATCCATGCTTTAAATGGTAAAATTTTAGACCTTTGCTGTTGAACTAAAAGCAAGCGTGGATATGAAAAAACATTTTACCCTTTTTGTATTGTGTGGCATCATGGCATTTTCTTCACAGGCGCAATCGCCTACTATCTTAAGCGTGACACCTACGGCTGTAAGTGTGGGGCGTTATGAAAAATTCGAAGCAGTCGTCGTTTTGACGGGCACTATTGCCAATCCTTACGATTATGACGCATTGGTACTGAGGGGGGTCTTTACGGCTCCAAGCGGAAGCAAAGACACCATCGAAGGGTTTTATATGCAAGATTTTGACCTCAATACAACCACAGGCTCACTCATAACAACTACGACAAGCTTCCGCATCCGCTTCTCCCCTACCGAAATCGGTGCATGGCATTATAGCCTAACCCTCACAACATTCGCTGGAACAAGTGCCGCCTGGACGGGTACTTTTCAAACAACTCCTTCCACTACAAAAGGCTTTGTCCGTAAAAATCAGACAAACTATTTGAGTTTTGACAATGGCGATCAATACTTCCCTGTGGGACAAAACTTAGCTTGGCAAAATACCAATCCTTATTTGGATTATAAAAAATGGCTTGAAAGCATGGGCGCAGCGAAGGCAAATTTCATGCGCCTGTGGTTATGTGCTTGGGGCGTTGGTTTGGAGTGGAAATCGGGCACAGGTGGCGGTTATGAGGGTTTGAAAAAATACAAGCAAAACAATGCGTGGTATATTGATTACATCGTTGAAAAATGTAAAGAACAAGGCATTTATATGATGTTTTGCATCAATCATCATGGGCAAGTATCTTCCACTGTCAATTCCAATTGGGGAGAAAATCCTTACAATGCCGCTAATGGCGGTCCTTGTGCTCAGACTGTCAACTTCTTTGAGAATGCAACGGCTAAGGCTTTGCATAAAAACCGTTTGCGCTATATCGTCGCTCGTTGGGGTTATTCCACACAAATCATGGCATGGGAATTATTCAACGAAGTGAGTTATACCGACAACTATGCCTCCGCTTCTGTTAAAACAACGGTGCGCAATTGGCATATTGAAATGGCGCAATTTATTAAGCAAAAAGACCCTTTAAAGCACTTGGTTACAACAAGTTTTAGCGGGGATGAAGACCCCGAATTGTGGAAAAATCCAGAAATGGATTTCACCCAAAACCACGCGTATATTGATGCCGCCAATATTGAATTGCTTTTAGCAGACATTAGCCGTAACAATATTAAAACTTATGGTAAACCCACTTTGAATGCTGAATTTGGTATCAATGCCAATAATTCCTCGCTTTCTACAATCGACCCCAACGGTATCCATATCCACAATGCGCTATGGGGAACAGCTTTATCAGGCGCAATGGGTGCAGGGGGAACATGGTGGTGGGATAGTTATATACAGCCACGTGATTTGTATGGTCATTTCAAACCCCTCAGTAATTTCATCGCCAACATCCCGTTAAAAACCGATAATTATCAAACAACAAAAGCCACTTCTTTTGGTGGTGCAGGGGGTGACCTTTCGCTTTCACCCGGTAGCGGTTGGGCACAAACAACGTCGCCTAATTTCACCATTGATGCAGCAGGCAATGTCAACCCCAGCATGAGCCAACTGGGCGTTTATTTGTATGGTTCGTCATTTAATACACAGTACCGCAATCCCCCAGTTTTCACAGTTACCTACACGACTTCGGGGCAATTTCAAGTAAAAACAGGCACAACAACAGGAGAAAAACCCAGTATTGCTATTTATTTAGATGGCATTTTGGCAGCCAATACGCCCAATGCCGTCCTTAATCAGACCTACTCTATCAATGTTCCCGCGGGGCAACACACGATAAAAGTGGATAATTTGGGAGCCGATTGGATTACAATTTCTTCTTACGAATTTAAGGGCGTTGCAGCGGCTCCCTGCAATATTTATGCGCTCAAATCTGCGGATAGCAAAAAGGCAGTGGGTTGGATTCACAACCGCAAATACAATTGGAAAGATGTGGGTACATCGGGCATTCCTATTGCCCTTTCTGGGGTCAATGCCACCCTTGAAGGTGTGTTGAATGGCAGGTATGAGGTGAAATTTTACGATTGTACAACGAGCAGTTTGGTATCCACTCTTTCAGCCGCCCTTGCAACCAATGGTAAATTGACCTTTGCCGTGCCCACTTTGAATTGGGATTTGGCTTTCACCGCCACACAAACCACGACAAAAACAGAAGAATTGGCGGAACGCAATTTGAAGATTTACCCTAACCCCATTCGGCAAGGCGATATTTTAAGGCTTGATACTGTCCGAAGGGACTCCTTTGGAGAGGGGGTCTCTATGGGCGATTATCAAGTGCAAATTATAGGCGTTAATGGTCAAATTTTTAAAAATGAAAAAGTAAACATCATCGGACAACCGCTTGATATAGACACTGATAAGCTGCCTGTGGGCTATTTTATAGTGAAAATCAGCAACGGCAAAGAGGTATCCACAGGGCGTTTTATTGTCAATTAACAGTATGTTCCAAAATGGAACATACTGCACTTTCCAATAACTCCCCACTGTCAAAAATATTTTTCAAATGTTTGGTAATGGCAGGTCGTTGCACCCTAAAAAGCGCAGCAATGGCTTTTTGAGTAAGCCAAACAGTTTCATCTTGTATTAAAACTTCTACTCGCACCCCACCTTTAGGCGTTGTGTAGAGCAAAATATTGTTGAATTGCGGTGTTAATTCTTCTTTCATATTTTTTAAAATCAAAGTGTTCAAGTAACATTACAAGCCAAAAGTTTTAGCTGTATAAGCCCCAATATTGCTTATTTCACTGCTTTTCATTTTTAGATTGATGTCATAAAGTGTGCGATTAATATCTTGAGGGGTAAACTTTTTAATAATCTCTTCTACCTGGTCGCGGCGCAATCTAAAATCGGTTGTCAACCTTTCGACAATGCGTTTCATACCTTCTGGATTAATATTAATATCTGGACTAATGACCCCCTCAGTAGAAACGGTTTTTTGTTTGATTTGAAAAACAATATCTGTAAAGCGTTTACCCGTCTTTTTAAGTTTATAGTCGAATGTAATATCGGTGTGTTTTTCCAATTCTTTTTGAGCCACTTTTATGACGTATTTCTCAAAAGCCGACCATTTTTCGTACTGCTCCTCCCCTGTTTTGGCGTCTATCAGTTTGAGGCGTTCTTTCAACTCCAAGACTGAAACGCGCAAAATGCCCGTAGAACGAAATTGTGCCAACATTTCATACAAACGCTTAGAGAATTTAGAATTGAGGCTGAGTGCCATATTTAATTCAAATGATGTAAAATTTTCTTTTAATTCAAAGATATACGGGCGTATTTTGGGGTCAAGACCTATTTCAATGACGCCTGCGCCCTGTATATACTCGGCAGAAGAAATAAGACCGATTTGCAGGATGTTGCCATTGTCTTTCAGTATGGTTATTTCCCGCTCTCGAAGGCGAGAGGTGGCTTCTTTAAATTCGGCATAGCGAATTTCTTTATTGGTGCGTTGCATCAAATCACGGGCAACAATTTTGTAGTAGCGGTCGGCAGGGTCATTTTTACCCAACTGCGCCATCACCATATACATGATATTTTTTTCCAAAGCACTCATCGAATAACGCGCCGTTGTAATGGCATTATCTTGAAAAATGAGTTGCTTTTTTGTAGGCTTTGAGTCTTCCATAATGTGAAATTTTCTGCAAGATAAGTAAAGGATAGAATAAAAAACAAGCCTTTCCTTAAAAATTATCTTTTAAAGGAGATTTTCTATCCAATAGAAAGAGATTTTCTATCCTTTGGACGGAGATTTTCTATTCTTTGAACGGAGATTTTCTATCCTTTAAAAGAGATTTTCTATCCTTAAACGGAGATTTTCTATCCTTCACCTCTGTAACAAGCTGAAAATCAAGAAGATAGGAAGGGTAAAAACAAAAAAATATTATAAAAATTAAAAAAAGCACAAAAATTTTGATGTGTGCTTTTTTTTTTAGAAAAATCAAGAAAGATTTGATTATTAAAATTTATCACAAAGGATAGAAAATATCCGTTAAAGCCTTTTGTATATCTTCTTTTATGGTATATTAATACTTTAATTGTTTGTAGGAGGTGCTTTGTAGATTATTTAGTAGGGTAAAATTTTATAAGAACCCCTTAGTACTGGTTTTTACCACAGTTTTAACTAAATCTATAGGGTTTTCAAAAATCCTTTTGATTGCGTTCTGTTAGACTGAACCTCATAGTTCCTAAACTTCCCATAATTCAGATAAAGGATAGAAAATATCGGTATAAATAATTTAATATTTATATCGTTGTAATTAATTGATAATCAATCAGTTATGATAGAAATTTTAGACTTTTTCGCTCATTAAGGATAGAAAATCTCTGTGAAAGATTAATAGCGCCATTGTGTATTATTTAGTTTCTTTTGGTCTTGGGTTAATTCTACTTTGGCACTCGAAAAAAGCCGTGCGCCCCCCTACCCCCAGAGGGGGAGTACAGCCGAAGTAGCTTAGAATTTCGTACACTTTCTTAGAAAAAAGTACCTAATTTTGACTTACTTCGGATGTACTCCCCCTTTGGGGGTCGGGGGGACGCACGGCTTTTTCGAGTACCACAGTAGAACTTAACAGCCCTACCCCTTTAGGGGTAGGGGGTTGCTCGGGCTTTTCCAAAGTGCCAAGTAGCGCTAATCAATATTTCAAAAAAAACTTACCCTAATTCTTCGCTCAAATTTAAATAACCATTTCAATATTAAAAATAAAATCCCAAAACCACTTTAGCTGAAAAAGGCGTACCGGGCGTAAAATGCAATTCGCTAACGGGAACCGATTCATTGCGTAAGCGGCTTTCCGTATCAAATTGGGCTTCGTTCCATGATACATTCAACAAATTTTCAATATTCAGACCCACTCTGTATTTTGCTTTTTTATAAAAACAGTTGAAATCCACCACATTATAGCCTTTTGCTATAACCGTGTTCGATTCATTGGCTGCACGGTCGCCTATGTAGCGATACCGCAACGCACCCTCAATACCTTGTGTGAAACGCCAAGACAAACCTCCTGTAGATGTCATATTCGGCGCAAGGGGAATAAGATTATCGGTTTCAAGTATTTTACCAAAAGGCGTTTCAACCAATCTGCCTTTTGAAAAATTTACATCACCATCGAAATACAGCCAGGGCGTGAGCGTAGCGCGCAGACTCATATCCAAACCAACGCGGCGGCTTGCTCCTGCGTCTTCCGTTGTGCCTTCGTCGCCGATGAAAACCAGTTCATTGTCTAATGTCAAACCCCATAGAGCGGCTGAAAAGACCACTTTGGGGTGGGGTATGGCTTGAAAACCGATTTCACCACCCCAAGCTGTGGGCAAGCGATTTTGACCCGTTCTGTCTTGCACAACAGCGCGGGCGTCGTTGCTGTGAAATCCTTTGCCTGTGTTAAAAAATAATTTGTATTTATCTGATAATGAATAAGTTAGGTTAAATTTGGGTGCTATTTGAGTTTGATGATTTTTACCAGTATAGTTTTCATAATGGATGTCAGAAGGCATTTTATCTGTAACGTTAAAATTGAAATAATTGAAACGCAAACCCAATTCTGCTTTCAATTTGGGCGTCAATTCATATTCATCTTTCACATAAATATTCAATGCAGATTCTTTTATATCGGCTCTGGATATATCATTTTCAAACTGCCGATTAGGCGCTTTGGCAAGGCTGTTTTCAAGCGCATCGTAGCGCAGACCGCCGCCTAAAGTCACTTTATTTTTTGCTTTGTTAAAAACATATTTGGTATTCACACCCAAAATACTTCTATCATCACTCTGCTGAATCATATCGCCATTGAGGGTGTCATTTTTAAAAAAAGTGAAATTTGAAAACAAGTTAAAATCATATTTTGAAAAATAAAATTGTGATTCAAGTGATTGATTTTCCGTTATATACGTATGCGTTAAACTGATATTTTGTCGGGATGTTTTACCACCTTCTTTATTGTCAATAGCCCCAAATCTTGAAATTGTACCCCCCTCAGTAATTCTGCTTGGTAGCTGCCCCGAAGCATCCCAAGAGGACGTAAATTGAGAAGCTAAAAGCGTTAAAGCCGTTTTTTCAGACAAATTAAATTTCGATTTTGACATCAAATTAAACCGCTTAAAATTTTGAGATGCGTCAAAATAAGAAGGGGCAAAAATATATTCAGACGCCACATAACTTGAAATGTTGTTGTTAGAAATTGGCAATTGGTACATCAAAAGTCCCCTTGAATTTGAAAATTCTCGTTGTGAAGGCACACTGCCCACTTCCAATTGCACCAAATTTTTATCTAAAACATCTATTGTTTTAAATTTTACGGCACCTGCTGTTGCAAAATCGCCCAAATCAGCAAAGTAAGTACCCTTATATACATCCACTTTTTTTACCATTTCAGGTATCAAAAAGTGCATGTCCAAGTAGCCTTGTCCGTGACCGTGTGAAGGCATATTGACGGGTATGCCATCCACAAAAGCGGCAACATCGGTGCCATGATCGGCATCAAAACCCCGTAAAAAAATCTGTTCTGCTTTGCCCCCGCCTGCGTGTTGTGCCGTCACGAGACCCGGTACAATGCGGAGCATATCTTGAGCAGAATTGATATTTCGGAGTTGGAAATCGAGGGTATTCAAAAAAAGAGATGAAGCGGCAGATGAGGCTCTATCGGCTTTTATTAAAATTTCAGGCAAATCTAAAGCATTGATTTTCAATAAAATAGACATTTTTTCTGTCTGATTGGGCTGAATACTGAGGGGTATGATTTTCAATTGATAACCGGCTTTTTCAACTATGGCGTTGTATTTTCCTATGGGCAATTGCATTATTTCAAACACACCATAAGCGTCCGTTTCAACAGTCAAATTTTGTATAATTATTGTTGCGCCCGCTATGGGGCGATGCGTTAAATCGTCATTGATAGTGCCTTTCAAACTGCCGTAAAGATTGGCAAAAAGGGATTGTGAAAAAAAAGACAAAAAGAGTAAAATATTTAATTTCATGTTATAATAGATTTAAAGCTGTCATTTCAGTTGCTGTGAATAAATTCGCCACAACAATTTACGAATAGAAAGGGTGCATTGGTTTTTGAAGAGTAGCAGGATTATGCTAATTAATTTTGTTCAAAAACTTTTCGGGATAAGAAACAACAAACGATATAACTGAGGGGGTAAAATTTTTGTTTATATCAATCAAATAACGTAGTATTGTGCCCAATCTGACAATAAAAAACTATTTTATAACTAAAATAAAAAATCGTATAATGAGTCGCTTAACACCTTTTGCCCGTCTTATAATTGTCTTAGTCATTGTGGGAGGTCTTTTTTTTGCTGCTAAAAAATTCTTTCCACAGTTGGGTTCTAAAACAGAATTGCCTACTCTGAGTAAAGGCACTGAAAAATCTACTGAAGATAACACGACTGCCCCCAATTCTGCACCTTCTTCTTCGGGTGATACTAAAACCACCGCGCCTGTTTCAAGAGCTAAATTTGAATATACGCCCGATGCGCCTGTCAATGGCAAGCTCAGAGGCGTGGTAGAACTGGGCGCCACAGGTTTCAATTCTTTTATTATCAATGTGGACAAACAAAAAAATTGGAGACTTGAAAAAGCCGATTATGGTGCCAGCCTTGTTTATGAAAAATTGACCACCGACCAAGACGTAAAAGATGGTTTGAAAAAATACATTGCCGATATGCTTGCTTTTGGCGTGAGTCCCCGTGAAATCCATTTCGTTATCAGCTCGGGTGCGCAAAAAGTGGACATTGCAAAAAAAATTATTGATTATTTGAAAGGCATGGGCTACGTGGTTAATACCGTTACGGCGGCGCAAGAAGGCACTTTGGGCTACCGCAGCGTGATGCCAAAAGATTATACAGGTGATGCTTTTGTTGTGGATATTGGTTCTGGTAATACCAAAATTGCATGGATGGAAGGCGGTCAAATCAAAGCCTTAGAAAGCTATGGGGCAAAGTATTTTCAAGACAACACATCAGATAATGTGGTTTACAGCGAAGTAAAAGCCAAATCAGGACAAATACCTGCCAATCTGCGTAAAACCTGTTTCATCATTGGCGGTGTGCCTTTCGATTTGGCAAAACAAGTGCGCAATGGTAAGGAACGCTATACTATATTGGCAGCGCCCGATAAATACTCGCCCAAAGATGCTAAAGGCAAAGCGGGTATCAATATCTATAAAGCCATAGCGGATGCCACCGATTGCCAACAGTTTGTCTTCGATTGGGATGCCAATTTCACCATTGGCTTTTTAATAGGGCTTAGCAACTGACAATGGACAAATTATAAGTTGCTGTAATTTTTTGTGGGCAAGTGGGCATTTTTTTTACAATAACCTTGTTAAAATGAACCACGTAGAGACGTTGCACTGCAACGTCTCTACAATTGAACCACGTAGAGACGTTGCACTGCAACGTCTCTACAATTGAACCACGTAGAGACGTTGCACTGCAACGTCTCTACAATTGCACACGAAAAATTACAGCAACAATTTTTTGAGAAATTTTTAAAAGTTTTTCAAAAAACTTACCCTTTCCATAGGAATCCCCTCGGGAAAATCTGCAACCGCCTCTGTAAGACGCATTATAATTGAGCTTTAAAATCAATATACCTTGCGATACTTAAAGAAGGTACTCCCCTGTTTTACCGTTAATAAGCTTGGTGTCAAGGTTTCGATTTTTTCAATACCGTTTTTGCAATTGGTATTAATTTCCAAAATCCCAGTCTGAGAAATTTTGTAAGAACCTTGACAGGTAGCGGATTCTGAATATTGGCTATATTCCCCATTTTGCTTAAAATTTCGTTTTTCATCACTTATAAAATTGCGCCAATATACTTCATAAGTGATTTTACCTGCGGCATTGGGGTCATGACAAATATGCCCATTGTGCATAGCAATTTCAACGCCTTTTTCAACAACTTGCCATGAACCGATAAGGAGAGTTTGGAATTCGCGCATTGTTAGTTCTGTTGAAAGTGTTGCATCTGTTGTGTCTGCTGTTTTAGTACATCCCGTAATGCCAAGCACAAAGGTGAAAGCTAAAAACGTTACTAAACTTAGAAAAGAGAATTTTGTTTTCATGATGCAAAATTTTAAATTGTTAAAAAATAATTTTTTTTGGATAGGGTCACAATAGAAATGCTTTTCAGTTTGTGCGCTGAAAAAGGTTTTATGAAATACTATGCTAAATATTGTGGCATTGATTTTCATGATTTTAAGGTTAACAATACATGAGTTTCGATACAAGTCTTTCTTTTCAAGTAGGTAATAACAGGGCGTAAAAACAAGAATGACACTGTGGCAAGGATGATGAAGATATATTGTTTTAATTTAGGTTAAAATTTATGTGATTAACAACGCTTCAAAATCAAGAAGTTTAATTTATTTAGGGTATCAATTTCAATATAAAGTTAATGGCTTTTAATTATTAAAGCAATATTATATGAATATGTGTTAAGAATTAATAAAAGAATTGGCATTTTTATATAAAATGGGTAGTAACTTGATTGAATTTAAACATATAACAATTAAAACATTTATCTTTCAACTTTTAAGTTTATAATTTTTGTAAAAGTACCCGTAATTAAAACTGGAGACAATCCCCAATTATGGGGGTATTTTTATATAAACCATGATATCAATTCTACTCTGGCACTCTAAAAAAGCCCCCGCAGCCCCCTACCCCTAAAGGGGAGTACATGGCGAAGTAAATTTTAATTTGGGTCTTTTTCCCGTATTATTATTATGAAAAAGCTCAAAACTGTAATTTACTTCGCCATGTACTCCCCTTTAGGGGTAGGGGGCTGCGGGGGCTTTTTTAGAGTGCCAAAGTAGAATTAAGTAGCCCATTTAGAAGTCGCTATCATCGCTTTTGGATAACTCATACCCAATGTGAGGTGAAAGTCTTTTTGCTCTTCAGCGGTGAGGGTATCGGGGCGGTGGATTTTATCAACAGGGATATTTGCCAATTCTGGCAACCACAATTTCACATAATCGCCTTTGGGGTCGTAGCGTTGCGCTTGTGCTATGATGTTGAAATAACGGTTTTCACGTGGGTCGTTGCCGACGCCTGCCACATAAAGCCAGTTGCCATAATTGCTGCAGGGGTCGTAATCAATCAGAAGGCTTTCAAACCATTCTGCACCCATGAGCCAATTGATTTGGAGGTCTTTCACTAAAAAACTCGCGACATTTTGGCGTCCGCGATTGCTCATAAACCCCGTTATTTTCAACTCGCGCATATTGGCATCTATGAAGGGAATACCTGTTTCGCCGTTTGCCCATATCTGAAAAGCACGTTCGTTTTCATGCCAATTTTTTTCGGGTTTGCCAGAAATGCCGCCTTTTTGAAAAATCTTATTTTCATATTTTTTACCCATCAAACGGAAGAAATCACGCCACAAAAGTTCAAAAAACAACCAATAGGTAGAAGTATTGCTACCGCACTGGGCTTCATACTTTTTCAACTCGTGGTACACCATTTTAGGCGATAAGCAGCCATTTGATAAATATACGGATAGCTTGGAGGAATAATCGCCGCCCATCAAACCATTGCGGGTTTCTTCATAAGTTTTTATCAAATTGGTTTCCCATAAATAGTAATTTAATCGCTTCAAGCCTTCCGTTTCCCCACCTTTAAAATCTATGACAGAACGGATATCGTTTTCAAAATCGGCATGACCCAAATCGGTCAATGTGGGGATAAGTCCACTATCCAATATATAAGTTGTAGGGCTAATTTTATTGGGCGTTGGCAAAGGCTCACGGACGGGGGTGATGCGCTCTACTTCTTTGCGGAAGGTGGTAAAAGTATCGGGTGTTTGTGTGACAGGGAAAGGCAAATCTGCGGTGTAATAAAGCATTTTACCGCGTGAAAAACGAATTTCCTGCCCAATAGCCCACAATTTTTCTTCTAAAGCATCCTGTACATTCAGTTCTTCTTGGGTTCGTTCACGGTTACAAAATATCCACGAAGTTTTAGCTTGGTTGGCAATATCGAAAAGGATGTCTTCTGTTTTTCCAATTCGGATATACAATTCTGAGCCTCTTTTTCGCAGGCTTTCACGCAAATCTTTGATGCTTTCGATGATAAACTTGGCTCTATATCGCCCAATTTTTGGAAAGCCGAAATGCCTTTTGCCTATGAAAGCTCTTTCATCAAAAATATAAACAGGAATCACTTCATCGGCACTGCGAAGGGCTTCACTCAACGCCTCGTTATCGTGCAATCTTAAATCGTTTCTAAACCAAAGTATAGCCCTTTTTTGACTCATAATGTTTAAGCTGTTTTTATTGAAAACTCGCTGCAATTTTAACATAAAAAAGGGGGAATAGTTGAATTTTATAGGGTGTTTTCAACAAAAGTAAAAATTAGCGAACTATTTTTACCCAAATACAGTTTATCTGAGCAATATCTAAATTTCTCAACAATAAAAAAAATGGACAAAGACATTTTATTAAACGAGTTAAAATACCGCACTGCCCGAAGCGGCGGCAAAGGCGGTCAAAACGTAAACAAAGTGGAAACGAAAGTGGAAATTATGTTTGACGTGGCGGCATCGGCAGCATTGTCCGATGAGGATAAGGTATTGGTTTTTAGCAAATTAGAAAACCATATCAGCAATGCGGGCATCTTGCAAGTGGTGCACCAAACCGAGCGTTCGCAATTGGCGAATAAGCAATTGGCTGAAAAAAAGCTCATTCGCTTGGTTGAAAAAGCTTTAATTGTTGAAAAAGCGCGAAAACCGACAAAGACACCCCCCTCAGTAATTTTTGCCCGAAAAGCCGATAAACGGCATACGGCGGTGAAAAAAGAAGGTAGAAAAAAGGTCAAATCTGATAACAGCAGTTTTGACCTTTTTTCTTTGGTTTTATGAAAAAGAACAGCACATAAAGATATTGTAAAATATAACAATGGTTTTGACTTTTTTTTCGTTATAAAGAACTTAGCCGTATGACGGACTTCAGTCCGTCAATGGTTAAATCTCATAGAAATACAGTGTGTGCTATTTTTTAAATAAAATTATCACAATTACTTAGATATT